>NZ_WBKL01000170.1:0-65762 GCF_015714705.1 Nostoc sp. NZL
GGTGATAGTGTGTTGTTTTAGCAGTAGATACCTGAAATCAAAAACCCCCTAGCTGTGATATGAGCTAGGGGGCTTTGATATAAAAATGAATCCTGGCATCGAGCTATTTTTGCGTAGGGCTACCCCTAAACTATCGTGGCCGCAGCAGCGTTTCACCTCTGAGTTCGGGAAGGGTTCAGTGTGGTTCCACCGCGCAATAGACACCAGGAAATATTGTTGGGTCAGAGACCCTGAAGACTGCACAGTAACGCGAAACCAAATGATTTATGAGGTCAAGCCCTCGGTCTGTTAGCACGGCTCGGCTACATACATTGCTGCACTTCCACCTACCGCCTAAGAACGGGTGTTCTTCCCGTGACCTTACCCACTTACGTGGTGAGAGCACTCATCTTGAGGTGGGCTTCCCACTTAGATGCTTTCAGCGGTTATCCGCTCCGCACTTGGCTACCCAGCGTTTACCGTTGGCACGATAACTGGTACACCAGCGGTGCGTTCCTCCCGGTCCTCTCGTACTAAGGAGGACTCCTCTCAATGCTCTTACGCCTGCACCGGATATGGACCGAACTGTCTCACGACGTTCTGAACCCAGCTCACGTACCGCTTTAATGGGCGAACAGCCCAACCCTTGGGACGTACTTCCGCCCCAGGTTGCGATGAGCCGACATCGAGGTGCCAAACCTCCCCGTCGATGTGGACTCTTGGGGGAGATCAGCCTGTTATCCCTAGAGTAACTTTTATCCGTTGAGCGACGGCCATTCCACTCTGCGCCGTCGGATCACTAAGGCCTACTTTCGTACCTGCTCGACTTGTCAGTCTTGCAGTCAAGCTCCCTTTATGCCTTTACACTCGCCGCACGGTTTCCAAGCGTGCTGAGGGAACCTTTGCGCGCCTCCGTTACCTTTTAGGAGGCGACCGCCCCAGTCAAACTGCCCACCTGAAACTGTTCCCTGACCAGATAATGGTCATGGGTTAGAATTCTAGCTTCGCCAGAGTGGTATCTCACCGTTGGCTCCATACTCCCCACAAGGAATACTTCATCGCCTCCCACCTATCCTGCGCAAGCCAAGCCCGAACACAATTCCAGGCTACAGTAAAGCTTCATAGGGTCTTTCTGTCCAGGTGCAGGCAGTCCGTATCTTCACAGACATTCCTATTTCGCCGAGTCTCTCTCTGAGACACCATCCAGATCGTTACGCCTTTCGTGCGGGTCGGAACTTACCCGACAAGGAATTTCGCTACCTTAGGACCGTTATAGTTACGGCCGCCGTTCACCGGGGCTTCGGTCGCTAGCTTCAAGGTTTCCCCCTGACCAACTTCCTTAACCTTCCGGCACTGGGCAGGCGTCAGCCCCCATACTGCGTCTTAATGACTTTGCGGAGACCTGTGTTTTTGGTAAACAGTCGCCTGGATCTCTTCACTGCGACCCACGTCTGAGGTGGGCACCCCTTCTTCCGAAGTTACGGGGCCATTTTGCCGAGTTCCTTAGAGAGAGTTATCTCGCGCCCCTTGGTATTCTCAACCTCCCTACCTGTGTCGGTTTCGGGTACAGGTAACTGTAAGTTAACGTGTTTAGAGCTTTTCTTGGAAGCTAGACTATGCCACTTCCCCACCGTAGTGGGTCGTACTCACGCCTCAACTCGAAACGTTTTCGCCGTCTCTCAACATCTTGACGCTTGAACCGGTAACCAACATCCGGCTGACAATTATCTTCTCCGTCCCTCTGCACAACCTACAATCAGTACGGGAATTTTAACCCGTTGTCCATCGACTACGCCGTTCGGCCTCGCCTTAGGCCCTGACTAACCCTCCGGGGACGAACCTGGCGGAGGAAACCTTAGGGTTTCGGGGCATTGGATTCTCACCAATGTTTGCGCTACTCAAGCCGACATTCTCACTTCCGTTTCGTCCACAGCTGCTTGCCGCTACTGCTTCTACCTACGACGGAACGCTCCCCTACCGATTAATCAATTGATTAATCCCACAGCTTCGGTACATCGCTTAGCCCCGTTCATTTTCGGCGCGAGAGCGCTTGACTAGTGAGCTATTACGCACTCTTTCAAGGGTGGCTGCTTCTAGGCAAACCTCCTAGTTGTCTGTGCACTCTCACCTCCTTTATCACTTAGCGATGATTTGGGGACCTTAGCTGGTGGTCTGGGCTGTTTCCCTCTTGACAATGAAGCTTATCCCCCACTGTCTCACTGGCAATGTGTGCTCTGGGTATTCAGAGTTTGTCTCGATTTGGTACCGGTCTCCCAGCCCGCACCGAAACAGTGCTTTACCCCCCAGATATAATCATTACCGCTGCGCCTAAACACATTTCGGGGAGAACCAGCTAGCTCCTGGTTCGATTGGCATTTCACCCCTAACCACAGCTCATCCGCTGATTTTTCAACATCAGTCGGTGCGGACCTCCACTTGGTGTTACCCAAGCTTCATCCTGGCCATGGTTAGATCACCAGGGTTCGGGTCTATAAACACTGATTATCGCCCTTTTCAGACTCGGTTTCCCTTTGGCTCCAGCATTCTCGCTTTAACCTACCAGTGCCTATAAGTCGCCGGCTCATTCTTCAACAGGCACGCGGTCAGACTTTGAATAGTCCTCCCACTGCTTGTAAGCTAACGGTTTCATGTTCTATTTCACTCCCCTTCCGGGGTTCTTTTCACCTTTCCCTCGCGGTACTGGTTCACTATCGGTCACACAGTAGTATTTAGCCTTACGAGGTGGTCCTCGCTGATTCACATGGGATTCCTCGTGCCCCATGCTACTCGGGATTCAGCTACTATCCTTTAACTTTCGACTACAGGACTTTCACCTTCTTTGGTGCAGTATTTAGCTGCTTCGTCTAGCCTCCAGATTCGATATCGCTGTCCCACTACCCCAATCGGTAAACCAATTGGTTTAGGCTTTTCCCCTTTCGCTCACCACTACTTAGGGAATCTCTGTTTTGATTTCTCTTCCTCCAGCTACTAAGATGTTTCAATTCGCTGGGTTGGCTCTCTCCTGCCTATATATTCAGCAGGTAGTATATAGGGTTGCCCCATTCGGAAATCTCCGGCTCAATGTTTGCTTCCAACTCCCCGGAGCATATCGTCGGTAACCACGTCCTTCATCGCCTCTGTGTGCCTAGGTATCCACCGTTAGCCCTTATTAGCTTGACCACTCAATACATTTGGTGTTTCACATTTTGCATTCACTCAACATTCTTTCAGAATGTCTGTGTCTGCCTGCTAATTTCGCGTTACTATGCAGTTTTCAAGGTTCTGGCTGAGATCAACTCAGCAGTCTGACTCAATTAAGTCATGTTGCTGAACTCTCACAAAATTTTATCAATGGCAATCGCCACAGGTGGAGGTTAGCGGACTCGAACCGCTGACATCCTGCTTGCAAAGCAGGCGCTCTACCAACTGAGCTAAACCCCCAGATTATAATTCGTAATTCATAATTCTTAATTCGTAGTTAATCACGAATTACGAATTAGCAATTACTAATTACTTTCAGGTGGGCCATCCTGGACTCGAACCAGGGACCTCACCCTTATCAGGGGTGCGCTCTAACCACCTGAGCTAATAGCCCATATCGAACCAAATCATAGTTTGAAAGCTTTCAACATTTGCAAATGTCTGCGACCGACCTAGGTTAGACCAACTTACTATCTATTTAACTGTGTGTTTTTCGATATGTAAGGGGTGTAGGTCTCCCTAAAAAGGAGGTGATCCAGCCACACCTTCCGGTACGGCTACCTTGTTACGACTTCACCCCAGTCACCAGTCCTGCCTTAGGCATCCTCCCCCCCGAAAGGTTGGAGTAATGACTTCGGGCACTACCAGCTTCCATGGTGTGACGGGCGGTGTGTACAAGGCCCGGGAACGAATTCACTGCAGTATGCTGACCTGCAATTACTAGCGATTCCTCCTTCACGCAGGCGAGTTGCAGCCTGCGATCTGAACTGAGCTCCGGTTTACGGGATTTGCTTGCATTCGCATGCTTGCTGCCCTCTGTCCGGAGCATTGTAGTACGTGTGTAGCCCAAGGCGTAAGGGGCATGCTGACTTGACGTCATCCCCACCTTCCTCCGGTTTGTCACCGGCAGTCTCTCTAGAGTGCCCAACTTAATGCTGGCAACTAAAAACGAGGGTTGCGCTCGTTGCGGGACTTAACCCAACATCTCACGACACGAGCTGACGACAGCCATGCACCACCTGTGTTCGCGCTCCCGAAGGCACTCTTCCCTTTCAAGAAGATTCGCGACATGTCAAGCCTTGGTAAGGTTCTTCGCGTTGCATCGAATTAAACCACATACTCCACCGCTTGTGCGGGCCCCCGTCAATTCCTTTGAGTTTCACCGTTGCCGGCGTACTCCCCAGGCGGGATACTTAACGCGTTAGCTACGGCACGGCTCGGGTCGATACAAGCCACGCCTAGTATCCATCGTTTACGGCTAGGACTACTGGGGTATCTAATCCCATTCGCTCCCCTAGCTTTCGTCCCTCAGTGTCAGTTGCGGCCTAGCAGAGCGCCTTCGCCACCGGTGTTCTTCCTGATCTCTACGCATTTCACCGCTACACCAGGAATTCCCTCTGCCCCGAACGCACTCTAGCCATGTAGTTTCCACTGCTCTTATCTAGTTGAGCTAGACTCTTTAACAGCAGACTTACATAGCCACCTGCGGACGCTTTACGCCCAATCATTCCGGATAACGCTTGCATCCTCCGTATTACCGCGGCTGCTGGCACGGAGTTAGCCGATGCTTATTCCTCAGGTACCGTCATTGTGTTCTTCCCTGAGAAAAGAGGTTTACGACCCAAGAGCCTTCCTCCCTCACGCGGTATTGCTCCGTCAGGCTTTCGCCCATTGCGGAAAATTCCCCACTGCTGCCTCCCGTAGGAGTCTGGGCCGTGTCTCAGTCCCAGTGTGGCTGATCGTCCTCTCAGACCAGCTACTGATCGTCGCCTAGGTGCGCCTTTACCACACCTACTAGCTAATCAGACGCGAGCTCATCTTCAGGCAGTTAACCTTTCACCTCTCGGCACATCCGGTATTAGCCACCGTTTCCAGTGGTTGTCCCAGACCTAAAGCCAGATTCTCACGCGTTACTCACCCGTCCGCCACTGTGTCCGAAGACACCGTTCGACTTGCATGTGTTAAGCATACCGCCAGCGTTCATCCTGAGCCAGGATCAAACTCTCCGTTTTGAAGTGTTTGCTTTATTAGCTCAATTAGCTGCTCTTTTTTAACTTCAGCTTAGTTATCTTTATTTTCTTGACGCAGACCACTTGCTGTATAGTGGCTTTCAAACTATAATATTTTCAAGGTTCGGTTCCCTGAATGCGTCGCGTTTTCGCTCTCCGCTTCAGGCACTTATTCAATATAGCGAACCCAACTCTTTGTGTCAACTATTTTTTCCAATATTATTTTGGACGGCTTTCCTATCACTATCAAAGCCTTAGAGAGTAAGAGTTTTAGGCTATAGTATTCCTAAAAGTCACTAAGGAAGCAATAAAGTTGTGAGAAATTCTGGTGTTTTGCCGCCCTGGCTGGTTTTAGATCCACTGTTGCGTGGCTGGTTGATGGAGGATATTGGCAGGGGCGATCGCACAACAAATACACTACTAGTAGAAGATGTGACGCTAGGCTCTGCTAAATGGATCGCTAAAGCTTCAGGGATAATTGCTGGCTTACCAGTTGCTGCTAGAGTGTTTCAGATTTTGAATGAAAAAGTTAGCTTTGTGGCGGTTGCGGCTGAAGGTGCATGGTGTGAGCCGGGACAGGTAGTAGCTGAAATTTATGGTTCGCTGGATGCGCTGCTGATGGGGGAACGAGTTGCGCTCAATTTGGCTATGCGCTTGAGTGGGATTGCGACGCTGACTAATATATATGTAGAGAAAATTGCTGATTTACCTGCTCAGTTGGTGGATACGCGTAAAACTACACCAGGGCTGAGACTGTTGGAAAAGTACGCGACTGCTTTGGGTGGAGCGATTAATCACCGCATGGGGTTGGATGATGCAGTGATGATTAAGGATAATCACATTGCGGCGGCTGGGGGAATTGGAGAAGCTGTTACCCGTATTCGTTCTCAGATTCCTTATCCCTTGACTATAGAGATTGAGACGGAAAGTTTAGAGCAGGTGAAAGAAGCTTTGCGGTACAATGCTGACATTATTATGTTGGACAATATGCCTTTGGATATGATGGGTCAAGCGGTGCAGTTGATTCGCCAGCAGGATAGGCGAGTGAAAATTGAAGCTTCGGGGAATGTGACTTTGGAAACGATTCGCGGTGTAGCAGAGGCGGGTGTTGACTATATTTCTAGTAGTGCGCCGATTACTCAGTCGAAGTGGTTGGATTTGAGTATGAGGATTGTACTTTAAATAAATAAGCCGAATAATTCCGCTGCAAAATTAGCGTAATCTCTCATTTTTTGAGGTTCTCAGTCTAAAACAATGCAAGCAAAGTCGCCAGACTTTTTCTGCGGGGCTTATTAAATTCCTGTTTAAATTGGAATTTCAATCCAGAATTCTGTACCATTTCCTGGTTCTGATAGACAATTCAAAATTCCACCATGTTTTTCTACTACAATTTGGTAGCTAATTGATAGCCCTAGTCCTGTTCCCTTACCCACTGGTTTTGTCGTGAAGAAGGGATCGAATAACCGTTTTCTAACGTCTTCCTCCATTCCTAATCCGTTGTCAGTAATTCGAATGACCACAAATTTCCTGTCTAAAATTTCAGTACGAATTATAATTTGCGGTTTATCAGTTGTTTTTAACTTGACCATTGACTCTTCTAAAGCATCGATTGCATTTGTCAAAATATTCATAAATACTTGATTAAGCTGCCCAGGATAGCAATCAACTAAGGGTAAATTGCCATATTTTTTAACAATAGATATATCTAGCCCAATACCATTATTTTTCCAACGGTGATGCAAAATTAATAGTGTATTTTCAATTCCTTCATGAATATCAACTAGTTTTTTATCTGCTTCATCGTGACGGGAAAAATTCCGCAATCCCAAAACAATTTCACGGATACGATTAGTACCCATATTCATTGAAGACAGGAGTTTAGAAAGATCATCGGTAATAAATTCTAAATCAATTTTTTCAGCAAAATCTTGAATTTCTGCTTGGGGGGTGGGATAGTGTTGCTGATAAAGGTGCAATAGGGTTAACATCTCTTGAAAGTATTCGTTAGCATAGGTTAAGTTGCCGTGAATAAAATTAACAGGATTGTTGATTTCATGGGCAACTCCAGCTACTAATTGTCCCAAGCTAGACATTTTTTCATTCTGGATCAGTTGAGATTGAGTTTGCTGCAATTTATGCAAGGTTTCGGTGAGTTTTTCGGCTTGAGTTTGAGCAACTAAAGTAGCAGAGCGACTTTGGGTATAAAGTTGTGCATGATCTATGGCGATCGCTAGTTGATCGCAAACAGCTTGTAGCAGGCTAATTTCACTGTTAGTCCAAATGCGATCGCCACTGCAATGACTGCACACAATTGCCCCAATCTCACCGGAATTACTCTTAACTGGTAACAGTAGTTGAGATGTGATGCTAAATTCAGTTAAAAATTCTTGCAAATCATAATCGAGATGTAAGTTGCTCTTAATATCGTCAATGCAAATTAACTCTTGAGAGAGAAGTATTTTTGTTAAAAAAGTACTTTTTTGCAGCGGAATACTGCCTAACATGGTTGGTAAGTTAGGGTTTCGCGCTTCATAACTAATAGTGAGGCTTGGTTGGGATGGGTGCGATAAGTAAGAAAGAAAGTAGCAACGATCAATTTGTAATAAGCTACGAATTTCATTGACCGCAGTTTCTAGGATCATATCTAGGTCAAGAGAACTGCGGATTTGACTAGCTAGACGCAGTAATAAGGCTTCCCGACGGCTGAGGAGTTCTTCTCGCGCCAAGATGCGGTCAATAGCTACAGCAATATTATTAGCAATCCAATTTAATAGGTTATGAGTTGGTTCGGTAAATAATTGCTTGCTGAATAAAGCTATTATGCCGATTAGCTGCTGCTCTACTATCAGGGGATAAGCAGAAAATCGAACAATTGAGAATGTAGAATCGAGAAATTTTTCGGAATTATTAATTGATAACTCTTCGTTAATAATAGGTTGATGATTTTGAGTCATTAAGCCAATAATATTATTAGCTACAACCATGTGATTTGGGAAATCTTGTGTATCGCTCAAAGCACTGCAAGTAACATCTGTACAATGAACACCAGCCTGTAATTGTAGCTGGTTTGTCTGTCGTTCAAATGTCCAAATACAAACAAAGGCAATATCAAGATATTGGGAAATAGTATTTGTACAGTTTTGTAGAATTTCTGGAAGTGTGCCACTTTGAGATAAAGCTAAACTGACTTCTGCACTCAAAACTGACAAGCGCGATCGCTCCAATAAAGCTAACTCTGAGAGCTTACGTTGTGTAATATCTGTACGAATTGATACATGTTGATAGGGTTTTCCATCTGGGTTCAACATTGGGGCGATCAAAGTATCCACCCAATAAAAACTGCCATCCTTGGCTTTATTTTTAATCTCTCCTTTCCATATTTTTCCTTGGACAATAGTTTTCCATAAATTTGCAAAAAATTCTTTTGTATGATGTCCAGAATTGATAATGCGATGATCTTGCCCTAGAAGTTCTTCTCTAGAATATTGAGAAATTTCACAAAATTGGTCATTGACATAGGTTATTCTTCCAGCTTTATCAGTAATAGCTACTAGTGAATGGGCATTTAAGGCAAATTTAAAAGCTTCTAGTTCTCGGATAGACTTTTGTAACTCTATCTCATTCTCTTTATTACGATCAATGTCACGAGCTACTGCATAAATCAACTTTTCTTCGCTGAAGCCAGTTGCATTCCATGAAAGCCATTTATAAGAACCATCCCGACAAAGATAGCGATTTTCAAAGCTGATTGCATCTACAGACTGTGTAATTTTTTGGGCTGCAACAATAGTGGATTCACGGTCATCAGGGTGAACAAATTCGATAAAGGGTTTGCTAATGAGTTCTTGTTCAGACCAACCTAGCGTTTTTGTCCATTTTGGGTTTAGATACTTAAAATAACCGTCAAAATTAGCAATACACAATAAATCTATAGAAAGTGAGAAAAATCGAGAGTATTTTTCTTCAGATTGTTTGTACCCAGATTTTACTAGTTTCATAAATTGTATAGATATCAAACTTTTTTGGTTATAGATAAAATAAGTTAATACGCTTTTCGGAAATTTAATAACCATCTCAATGGGATATCATCGAGCAAGAAACTACCTAATATGAGTTCCCATGCAGACTGTTTATTTTACGAATAAATACGTAATAAACGTGATAGCAGAGGCAAGAATTATCTAGTAGTTTTTACTGAAAAAGCTAGCTAGTTATTGACTTAATTCCCTACTAAATAAAGGTTTCCCAAAAAAGGTGTAAAGTAAACATTTATATTTTGAATTAAAGATAAGAAGTGTTACGTAAGAGCAGCAACTTTTACTTAACTGCATCAATCCTTTAATCTGCTTAAGATCGTTTGCCAGGGTATCGTGCTTTGCTATCTCTAGCTTGGCTAACGTGTCAGCGCTATTAACAGGACAAATGTAAACACTATGAATTGGGATGGCTGCGATCGCCAATTTCAAAACCCGTATATTCAAACGATAACCCTAGATCACTCTAGAAGTTCCTAAGCAATACTGCCCCGCTTTCTGGCTTCTTTATAGGAAGTTCCCACATTTTTCAGACCAGCTTTAATCATTTGTTGTTCGAGGAGGGCAAAAAAGCGTGCTCTATCACCACCCTTTACGACTGCTTGATTATGGGCTTCTGCGATCGCTACAGGGTAGCCATATCCTTTTTGCACTTGTGCTAGCATTAGCCCCAATGCTTGGTCTAACATAGTTGCATTCTCTGCTACCCATGCCGGAACTTCGATTCGGGCAATTTCAGTGCCAACGTGGACGTAGCAAAAGTAAATAGTTTGGTCTCCGTAGAGTTCGAGAATGGGGGAATTACTGCGCCAAAGGGTGCTGCGTTGTCCTGGTTTGAGTCGGGTTGCCCAAACAGAAGTATCTCGCAACTGTTCAAAAATTTTACAAGCTACTTTTTCTAGCTGGTTTGGGCAATAAGTTTTACAGTCTGGCACTGGATGAGGACAAGCTAACAACCGTAAAAAGTTCATTGTTTCGATGCTACGAGAGGCACTAAGATAGCCCATTAAAGGAATTTTAGCCTCACGCATCTGCTGCCAAGCTTCGAGGATAGGGGGTAAAATGCGATCGCGTGCATCCACTGGCAACTGTTCTAAAAACCAGTAAACTAGGGAACCATCTACCATCGCCAATGCTGGTGCTTCCCCTTTCGC
This sequence comes from Nostoc sp. NZL, assembly GCF_015714705.1. Classification (NCBI taxonomy): domain Bacteria; kingdom Bacillati; phylum Cyanobacteriota; class Cyanophyceae; order Nostocales; family Nostocaceae; genus Nostoc; species Nostoc sp. NZL. The sequence goes on from NZ_WBKL01000170.1 coordinate 10,378, forward strand.
TGCACAGGCAAGTTCTGCCAACACCGTTGTTTCTGAAGCAGTGCGACGGAAACTCATCCATTCTTCGGTTCTAATTCCCCACTGCCGAGACATGTATAAATCTTCCGGGCGGTAAAATACCTCTGGCAAACTATCGAGTAACGGATGGCGATTTTGTCCGTAGTGTAAAACTACTCTGCCAATATTTAGGAGATAGCAGTAAGCAATTTCATGATGGTTAGGGGCAATTTGTGAACCGTCAGTAGCGATGACAGTATGGATTTTTGGAGGAACTGGGATATCTATGCAGGTTTCTAGCGGCTCAATTGGGGTAGCATTAGCAAAGAGAATGCGATCGCGCCATTTTTCTTGGCGATCGATTAAATCTTGTTGAGACTCGTAAGCATTTTTGAGATGTTGTTGCGCCAATTCTAAACGCTGGCGACTAGCAGCAGCTTCTAAGGTAAGATGCTGACTTAAGCCCTGCATTTGTCGCGCCAGTTTTGTCAGGTCAAGCATAGGATTTTAAATTTAATATTAAGATAAGATTGCAAATTTCGGCGTTTAAATCTCACACAAAGACGCAAAGATAACCTCTGCGTCTATGTACTTTTATATCTGGCGTGAGATTATCTTCATTTTTCAATGCCAAGCAGAGAAATCTTTGGCAAACTGAGACAGTGATACCAGATGAATTCGTGGATCATTTTGGGCGGCTTCCCGTTCTGCTTGGGTATTATAACCCCAGTCAGCAAGAAAGAGTTTCACATGTTCAAGGTCTGATTGCTGTTGGACTAACTGCAAAGTCTTGAGTCTATCTTCTACAAACCAAAGACTAACTTGGTTATCTCCTACTGCCTGGATTAATTCTCGCAGAATTTCATATTTAGGACGCTTGACTTCTTTACCAAAAATTGCTGCTGGTGCTAAGTTCACTCCTTCTTGTTGCAACAACTGCTGTACAAAACGCCCTTCTTTAGTTGTCACAATATATAGCTTAACCCCACTGTCAAGAGTTAATTTGATTTTTTCTATGACACCTGGATAAAATCTATGCAGACTTAGCCAACCGTCCAAATCGGTGGTAATCCATTCATCCCGTTGTTTATCTAGCTTTGCACCAATTTCTCTTGCTTGTATCTTGTCAGTTAACAAAAGTTGTGGGGCGATGCTTACCCATTCATGAAGAATTTTTTCATCAGGAATTCCATCTACCAACGCTTTGATTAAAACAGGCATTTCCCAACCTGTTTCAATTACAGGTCGTAGGCGATAGAATCTCAAAGCTAAATCATCTGGTGGTGCATCGTTAGCAGGAGACCAAATTTCACAGTAGGTACGCCATGCTACCTCAAAATATTCAATTAGTCCGTCGCAAATGACTCCATCAAAGTCTAGGGCTAAAATTGTGGGACTACCTGCTGTCATTGTTTTGAGGATGAAACTGCTGTTGCCAGCTTAACTGAACTAGCAATGATTTGTTGTATCAGAACTGTAAGCAGGAAAAATAGTCTGGATGATTGCAGGCGATCGCTCTACCACTCTTAAGTGAGTAACTCTTGATCGCATTCATGATTCCAAATTGCCTCGACCTTTTGCTTGCCAATGGTACCCCTGCGGGTACTATTACTTTGATAATCCGCAATGTCATTATTTAAATTCAGATTTCTCAGTGGAACTCCACTGACATATCAGAGGGAATTACCGGACTCCTAAAGGAAAAAACGATGCAAAATCTCCCTTTTGAATTTAGCCACGGCGGATATATCAAGGAAGAGACTGTGCAACAGAGAATAGCCTTACGTCCGCCAACGACTGAGGCGATTGATGTGGAGACAGATTTCGATTATCTCTTCCCAGATATTGCCAGAGATCCAAATAGTCTGCTTCCGGCAGACAATAACCAAGATATTATTAAAAAACTCAAAGAGCTAGGCGATGCAATAATTGACAGAGAAGGCCCTGAGCTTGAGGACGCTAACTCAAAAATACCTCCGGTTTATACTTACTGGGGACAATTTATCGATCATGATATTACTGCCAACACTGATCGGACTGTCACAGACCTCCAAACTGATATTACCAAAGACGATTTCAAGCCTCTGTCACCCGACTTCATAACCGATAAACTCAAGAATCTGCGTCGCCCCACTTTCGATCTTGACAGTGTTTATGGTGACGGGCCAACTCTAGACCCTAAAAACCCCACGGAAGCAAAAGACTTTTATCAAGAAGACGACCCAGTAAAACTGAAAGTTGGGCAAAACGCTGAACAAAATGCTAACGGCGACCCAATTCCTGGTGCCAAAATTCCACCAGAAAACGATTTATCGCGCGACCTGCCACGTAATAACAGAATAGCTGCGATCGCCGACAGTCGCAACGACGAAAATCTGATTGTGGCACAGTTCCACACTGCCTTTCTGCGTTTCCACAACGCAGTAGTTGACTGGGTGCGGAAGAACGAACCGAAGAATGCCAAAGACAATAAAAAACTATTTGTTCGGGCGCAGACTCTGGTTCGTTGGCACTACCAGTGGCTTGTCGTCAATGATTTCCTTAAAACAGTGACTGCAAAAGGGACAGTGGACAGCATTCTCAGCGATGGGCTGAAATTCTACCATCCCCGGCATGGAAATCTTTTCATGCCTCTAGAATTTTCCGTTGCAGCTTACCGTTTTGGACACAGTATGGTGCGGGCTGCTTATGACTACAACCGCAATTTTACAGACCAACCAGGAGCGCTGACAGATGCAACGTTTGTTTTACTTTTTGCTTTTACGGGAAAACGTGATATAGGCGGCCCGCCAGGCCCTGGCCCATCCAATACTCTACCTTTTAACTGGATTATTGAGTGGGATCGCTTTGTTGACAAAGAAAGCGCTGCCAAAAGGCAGACAAATTCTGCACGAAAAATCGACACGCATCTTGCATTTCCTTTGTCAGAACTACTTAATGAAGGCAACGATGCACAACCTCCTATTCAACAACTTCTGAAGCACCTTGCTAAACGGAACCTATTACGTGGATATTTCCTCAGCATTCCCACCGGACAGAGCCTAGCTAAAAAACTTGGTATCAAAAAACTGACAGTGGAGGAACTTAAACAAGGCAATTCACCAGAATTAAATCAAGCCCTCGAACCTTTCCTAGAAAAGACTCCAGCGTGGTATTACGTCCTCAAAGAATCCGAAGTTCGTGCAAAGGGTGACTCTTTGGGCGAAGTTGGTAGCCACATTGTTGCTGAAACCATCATCGGCCTAATTAAGAACGACCGATCTTCCTACCTCAACGAGCGTGAGCATGGGCATGACCATGAGCACGAATTTGCTCACAAGTACGATCGTGTTTGGAACCCCTCCAAAGGTGTCAAGCTACCAAATGGTGGTGAAATTCGCGTGATTAGTGATTTCCTGAAGTTTGCTGGAGTGCTGCCAGCATCGTCTTGTTAGGTACTGAATAACGCAGCGCCTCATGGTTAGCAAATGTGTGTAGAGACTTTCCAATACAAAGTCTCTACACGCCGAAAAATCACTGTAATTCAAAGATTATGGTGTGAGCTTTCTGTTGCTCAAAGTAAAAATACCGTATCTAGGACTGAATAACAACGCCAAAATAAAGAATCCCGATACTACTAAAACGATCGCAGGGCCAGAGGGCAGGTTATAAAAGTAGCTGAGGTACATCCCGCTAATACTAGAAACTACGCCAATTACCGCACCCAAAATCATTACGTAGTTGAGACGTTTAACTAATAAATAGGCGGTGGCTCCTGGTGTAATCAAAAGTGATAATACTAAAATTACACCTACAGCTTTCATGCTGGCGACTATTGTTAAAGCTATTAGCACCATAAGCCCAAAGTTCAGCCGATTGACGGGCAAACCTGCGGCTTGAGCGCCTAAAGGATCAAAGGTGTAAAATAAAAGTTCTTTATATAATAAAACAACAACTATTAAAACAATAACGGCAATAATAGCAGTATCGCGCACTTCATCAATGGTAACGCCGAGAATATTCCCAAAAAGGAAGTGATTTAAGTCTATTTTGTTATCTTTTTGAATAACAGTAATTAGGGTGATGCCAAGGGCAAAGAATGCTGAAAATACTATGCCCATTGCCGCATCTTCTTTGATTGGCGATCGCACTCTAATCCAAGCGATCGCCATTGTACTCAAAACTCCGGCAATAAATGCCCCAACATATATATTTGCTCCTACCATAAAAGCGATCGCTAGTCCAGGCAAAACTGAGTGACTAATAGCATCACCCAGCAATGCTAGTCGCTGCACCATCAAGTAGCTGCCTACAACTGCACACAACATCCCAACTAAAATCGCAATCACGAGCGAGCGCTGCATAAAGCCATACTGCAACGGCTCAATTAATGCTTGTAACATAAAATGTCTTAAAATTACGAATTACGAATTATTCATGCAGCATCCGAAAAGTACATTACTTTACCGCTATAAGCACGATGTACATTCTCTTCTGTGAGTACTTGTTGCCGTGAACCTGTGGCGATTAATTCACGATTTAATAATATTAAGTCATCGAAGTGAGCGATTGATTCCCCTAAGTCATGGTTGACTACTAGCACAATTTTGTTATCGGCGGCGAGTTCATGGAACACTTCAAAAATCACTGACTGGGTTTTTTGATCAATACCTACTAGAGGTTCATCAAAGCAGAAGATTTCTGCTTGCTGTGTTAAAGCACGGGCTAAAAATACCCGTTGTTGTTGTCCTCCTGATAATTGTCCAATGGGGCGATCGCAATATTCGCTCATTCCAACTCTTTCTATGGCATTTTTTGCTACTTGGCGACTAACTGCCGAGAAGCTACGCAACCAGCCTGTCTTCTTTACTCGTCCCATCATGACTACATCCCAGACGGTGGCGGGGTAAGTCCAGTCAATTTGGCTACGTTGTGGTACATAAGCAACTTTCTCTAGTTGTTGCATCAAGGGTTTGCCTTGGCATAGCACCGTACCACTACTGACAGGAACCAAGCCTAACATTGCTTTCATTAGCGTACTTTTACCGGCACCGTTGGGGCCAAAAATACCCGTCAGTTTTCCAGGTTTGACGATACAGTTAACGTCCCTTAAGGCTTCTTGTGTCCGGTAGTATACCCCTAGATGGGCAACGCTAATTGCTGCTTTGGAACTCATATCAAAAGCTTTAATACTTTTTGCAGGCATTTCCTCTATTTTTGTCTGGGATAAGCGAGATTTTGCAGGAAAAGAGACGTTTTTCATAATCTGGTTTAAATATTTATTTCTTGAGCTTACTATAAAAATGAGAGAAATATGAAAAAATCTATAATTAGATGTAATATCCAAGATAAATGAAACTAATACTAGAGATAGACACCACTAATCCTTACGGCAAGGAAATAATCAGCAGGATGAAGGGAAAAATTCTTTTCCGGCTTTGTTTGGGAATACTTGTGCCTTTGGCATTACTCAGTTGTACCCAGAAAGACTCTAACTTCAACACTGCCAAGGGAGATAAGCCGCGAGTAGTTGCAACTAGTACTATCATTGCTGATTTGGCACAAGAGGTTGCAGGAGATGAAGTTCAACTAAGTGCAATCTTGAAACCGGGTACTGATCCTCATGTTTACGAACCAGTACCAGCAGACAGTAGAGTTTTGGAAGAAGCTGACTTGATTTTGTATAACGGCTACAACCTGGAACCGGGGTTGATTAAATTAATGAATGCTTCTGGTGGTAAGGCGCAAAAATTAGCTGTGGGGGAAGCAGTCAAATCTTTGCAGCTTGATAAAGGTAAAGGAGAAGTTGTGCCAGATCCGCACGTTTGGGGTAGTGCAGAAAATGCGATCGCAATGACGAATGCGATTCGGGATGGGTTGATTGAGTTATCACCTGAAGATAGAGAAAAATTTACTCAAAAGGCATCGCAACTTACTAATGAATTAAAACAGTTGCATAGCTGGATAAATCAACAGATTCAAACTATCCCCACAGATAAGCGAAAACTAGTGACAACCCATGATGCATTCCAATATTATGGACGTGCTTATGGGATTGCGATCGCAGGTACTTTAATTGGCATTAGTACCGAAGAACAACCAAGCGCTCAAACAGTCCAGCGATTGGTAGAGTCAATTAAAAAAATCGGTGTTTCTGCAATTTTTGCTGAGACTACAATTAACCCCGCTTTAATTAAAACTGTTGCCCAAGAAGCAGGGGTGAAATTAGCGCCAAATCAACTCTATTCTGATTCAATTGGTGCCAAGGGAAGTCCAGGAGATTCTTACATCAAAATGATGGAGGCTAATACTCGCACAATTGTAGAAGCATTGGGGGGGAAATATACGCCATTTCAACTAAAGAAGTAAATTCATCAGAATTAATATCTAACCTAAGACATGTTTTACTCAAATCTATTCTCAAAGTCTCTCCAGAGAAAGAACTATATGTAACTTCGATTTTCTACAGTGTTATTAGTAAAGCTACATTGTTGAATACCTGAAAAACCATGACTGATAAAAATCAAGAAAATCAAATTAATCAACCAGTAAGTGAAGATACACATTTACGAGAAGAACCGAACGTCAAAGAAAGAAACTTAACAGCGAATCCAGGAGATAGAATCGCTGATGAGTCTCAATCTATTGAAGAAAAGGCTCAACAGGTAGCTGTGGATGATGTACCAGACATTACAGGTGACAAGATTACAGTCCCAACTTATTTCGTTGTAGATGAACCCGACGGCGAAAAGAAAGCACTCCACCACGTTAAAGATGCTGAAGAGATTTCTGACGTAATTCGGCAAGCACGAGTTGACGAAAATGGAAATCGAATTTGGTGGTAGCCCTTCATTGAAGAGAAACGGGGACACAGGGACATGGAGAGTTCTTTCTTTGCGTCCCCGTATCTGTCTTTTTTGAGCAAGTTAGTCTATTTAGTGAAGCAAACAAATCTGGAAATTCTGCCAGGATGGATGGTGATGGCAAATGTCACAACTACCAAAGAGTTGAAATATTGGAGTACGCCAGAAATCAAAAATAAAATTTTAGAACTTGTTAAGGGCCACAATGTAGAGCCGTTAAAAGTCAAAGTAGAATTTTATAAAAATGAATTAGCGCCATATTTTACAGAGTTGAGCCGACGTAACCCGTTTGATAAGGTTGCAGAGCAAGTGGCGATCGTCACGGGAGTATGGGTGCCAATATGGTCTACAATACCCTATCAAGATATTTTACCTGGTAGGATACAGGATCAGTCTTACCAAATTTTTCATAATGATGGTTACTATGCAAATATTGCCCGCTATGCACCAGGATATCAGTCTGGTTTTTGGCAAAAATTTGTATCAAGACTACCAGCTTATGACTTAATGGTGTTGCAAAAGTATTCAGTTCGAGATGAGCAGTGGGATATTAAAAATGTTGGCATATTCCAGGCATTGAAGAATAGAGAGATTCCATTGACAATTGATGATGCAGACGAATGGTTTACGACAATTGTCGAATCGAAATTTAAAGAAGCAACACCAAATATAGACTTACAGCAAGAACTCAAATTAAAAGATATGGACAGAAATACTGTCAAAAAATTTGAAAAAGCTTACCTAGCTACTTCTTTTTTAGAGCATATATATATAGATAATGACTTTCGGTTAGTTAAGAGTCAACGAGAAGCAACACAGCGGCCAAGTTATACCATTGCTGTTCGCAAACGTTGAACTAACAAAATTTTTTAATGCTATGCCACTACTACAACGACAAGTTACTTCTAGCGACAGCTATAACTACCTGCTATTCTTGCCCGATGGGGTACATCCAGACGGTGGCGATGGCGTTCCGCCCACCGTAGACGATGCCTACGACGGGCTACGCCTACGCAACGAAACACAAGAGCTACTTTTGCCAACGATCCTGTTTTTACATGGCGCAGGTGAGAGAGGTTCTAACTTAGATAATGTGAAAAGGCACGGTGTCGCCAAGATTGTAGAACAACAGCCGGATTTCCCTTTTATTGTCATTTCACCCCAATGTCCGCAGGGTGAATATTGGAATGTAAAGCGATTAGGTACCCTTCTGGATGAGGTTATTGCATCCTATCGTGTTGAGCCAAATCGAGTTTACCTAACCGGCTTAAGCATGGGTGGTTACGGAACATGGCATTTAGCAGCAGTTCAGCCAGAACGATTTGCTGCGATCGCGCCTATCTGTGGCGGTGGTAATCCACAAGCAGCACGTAAACTGAAAAATCTTCCTGTGTGGGCGTTTCACGGAGCCAAAGATAATGTAGTTCCCTTAAGTGAGTCAGAAATCATGGTTTCTGCACTCAAAGCCTGTGACGGGAATGTAAAATTTACAGTTTACCCAGAAGCCAATCACGACTCGTGGACGCAGACATATAATAATCCAGAGTTGTATGAGTGGTTTTTACGGCATCAGCGACAGAAGGCGGTAAATAAAAGCTCTTAAACAATATTTAGTTTAATTAACTGAAAAAATCTTCATAGCCTACGATCGCAGATGCGCCCCTTTGTGAAGCTTCGGATCTATCGTTTATAGCGATCGCAATAAAACGAAGCAGCATCGTTACCGGAAGGCTATGAGTTAAATTTGCCAGAATTTACGCAAGGTAGATTGCTACAACTTCAACATATTTTCATCAAAAATGCTTTTTAGCGCCCAAATATTAAAACTTTTAAGAAGTCGTCACCTGCACATTTGACATCAGAATATATAGCTTCAATAATGTTTTTACGTAAAAATCCATACTCATATAAAAATCCTATTTGATTTTGCTAAATATACTGAGAGTCAAAACCCCGGCTAGCTCTCAGTCAGCTTGGCTTTTACAAATCAAATGAGATTGCTATATCAAGTGGCATTAATAGGGTTGCATTATGCTTTTTTTCAATTCACCAACTAGCTTAAAAACTAGCCAAAAAAACAATAAAATATGCAGAAGTTTTTGGACTCATAGTAATATTGTGCTGCTAACTGGATATTTAATCACTTTACCGATTTGTACATTGTTAACTTTATCCTTATTATTGCCCTTATTAACTGCTAGCTTATTCGCTCCCATTGGAACCTCGCACCACTCTACATCGATTCCTTGGATAGATGATGCATCTGAATGTGAACATACTGGCAGAAACTGGCGCGATCGCAAGTGTTGGGATCATCAACATAATCCCATGTACTAAAATGACATACAAACTCTTTTGACAATTGCCTAATTTGACAAAACAGGCAAACAGCCGAGGAATTAGATCAAAATGGATATGTAGCCTGTTGTTTGTCCAACCTTGAATCAACCTAACTTCGTGCGCAATCTGCAAGAAACTCATTTAAATCGTGCCCGCGCCAGTCTCAGACAAGCGCTGTCTTGGTATGGATATCTTCGCAAGTCAGGGCAGTTGTCATCTAACCCAGAATTAGTAGGTTTGATGAAACCAGAATTGGAAGCTTTGAATTCCACACTCAACAAACTGGATTCTAACGTCATTAGAATTGCCGCTTTTGGCTTGGTGAGTCGGGGAAAGTCAGCAGTTTTAAATGCCTTGCTAGGAGATAAGATTCTGCAAACTGGGCCTCTGAACGGTGTCACTCAATGGCCCCGTTCCGTCCGTTGGCAGCCAGGAGGTAAGGTAGTAGTAGAGTTAATTGATACCCCAGGATTAGATGAAATTGAGGGTGAGTCACGGGCGGACATGGCACGAGAAGTCGTGCATCAAGCTGATTTGATTTTGTTTGTTGTGTCTGGTGATATCACGCGCACTGAGTATCAAGCACTCCTGGAATTAAGGCAAGCACAAAAACCTCTGATTTTGGTGTTTAACAAAATTGACCTTTACCCAGATACAGACCAGGGAGCGATTTATCAAAATTTGCAACAACTGGGTGCTGGACATCCTCAAGCAAAACCTCTACTACCGGATGAAATTGTGATGGTGGCGGCGGAACCAGCACCAATGGAAGTACGGGTTGAATGGGCTGATGGGCGTGTTAGTTATGAATGGGAGACACCACCGCCACAAGTAGACGAACTCAAGGAGACAATTCTGAATATTCTCAATCGAGAAGGGCGATCGCTTCTGGCTTTAAATGCACTCATTCAAGCACGAGATGCAGAAGCCGCGATCGCTCAAAAAACCATCGATTTACGCGAACAAGAAGCCGAAGATATCATTTGGCAATTTACCAAATACAAAGCTTTGGCAGTAATGCTCAATCCCATTGCCTTCTTAGATATTCTTGGCGGAACTGTTGCTGATTTGGCTTTAATTCGCGCTCTAGCTAGATTGTATGGTTTGCCGATGACTAGCTATGAAGCCGGGAAAATTTTAAAAACGATTTTATTTAGTTCTGGTGGCTTGCTACTGGGAGAATTAGGTAGCAGTTTTCTTCTAGGTTTAAGTAAAAGTACGGCTGCAATAACTAGTGCTGACAATCCCAGCAATATTACTGCCTTTGCTGGCAGTGCGATCGCTCAAGCTGGTATCGCTGGTTATGGCGCATACTCCGTTGGTAAAGCTGCCCAAGTCTATCTCGAAAAAGGCTGCACTTGGGGACAGTTGGGCGCTAGCAGCGTCATTCAAGAAATTCTCTCTCAAGTTGACCAAAATACAATTCTGTATCGCTTGCGACAAGAGTTAGGCATAAAATATTGAGAATAAATAAGAATTGTTTCCTTTTTGTTGCCGTTTATAAGTGATTATCAACTTCTATCAAACTCTTCTGACAATTGACTGACATTCCGAATTTGGAATGCAAGACTGAAAACATGACCACCTCTACTAGTGATTCCAATTAGTGGAATTCCCTTAGCTTTTTAAATCAAGGGTGACAAGAGGGCAATTCCCACTCAAATTACCTAAAAAGATGACGGTGTTTACCACCACCTCTTATGGGAAGCCTATCTAAACTGGAAATGTGAGGTTCCTGGGGTCATTGAAAGCTCACAGTGAATATCTATACTCTGTAAATTAAAGGTAAAAGTATCATGACAACTACCCTAAACTCATTTGAAACTGCTGGGGCGACAAATCTTGAAGAAGCTATTACTGAAGCCATTACTGAAGCCCGGACAACTTGTGAGCTAAATGGCAGTGATTCTGCTGGTTGTGCCGTAGCCTGGGATATTGTGGAAGAATTACAAGCTGAAAAAGCTGATCAACAGCAAGCAAAATCAAAGAAAACCTCTTTGGATAATTATTGCGATCGCCATCCAGATTCCGTAGAATGTCTAATTTATGAAGTTTAACTTTTCCGTAAATCAGTTGTTGCTGACTGCGTTATTTGCTTAATTGCTTCTAAATCAGGTAGTGGTGTTTCACTTTCCATTCCCAACCACAAAAGATATTCGATATTCCCAGCCGGGCCAGTGATCGGCGACCAAGTTAAGCCTTTGTATTTCCATCCTAATTGGTGCGCTGCTTGCAACACCTGGAAAATGGCATCAGCTTGGTCGTTTGGATCACGCACAACGCCTTTTTTACCCACACGGGATCTGCCAACTTCAAACTGCGGCTTGACTAATAACACAGCTTCCCGGTTCGCTTGAGTTAACTGCCATAAAGCAGGCAGAATCTTGGTTAAAGAAATAAACGATACATCGACCACCGCCAAATCAGGAATCGGGTCATCGTTGCCATATAGCTCATCTGGTCGTAGTTGCCGTAAATTGGTGCGTTCCCGCAAAATCACCCGCGAATCATTTCGTAACCGCCAGTCAACTTGCCCGTAACCGACATCAATTCCGTAAACTTGTTTTGCTCCAGCTTGTAAGAGGCAATCAGTAAAACCACCAGTAGAAATCCCACCATCTAAACAAATGCGTTCTGCTACGGGAATGGCAAATACTGATAAAGCTTTGGAGAGTTTTTCACCGCCTCTAGAAACAAAAGGCGATCGCTCTTTAATATTTATTTGAGATGCAATATCAACTTCAGTCCCAGGTTTATCAACTAACTGCTGATTAACAGTAACTTCCCCCGCCTGAATTAACCGCTGTGCTAAGGCGCGAGAAGAACATAAATTTAACTCTACTAATAATGTATCGAGTCGCTGTTTAGCCAATTAATTAGACTCTCCTGGTAAGATTAAAGCCAAAGCACGATTGATAATTTCTTCGCGGTTAACCAGCTTTTCTAATTCTTGGACTTCATAACGACCTTCTTCTACTTCTAGGGAAGCTTCATTACTGGCATTTAAATAGGCTTCTGCTAAGATTTCTAACAATTCTTCTGGCGTGAGATAATAGCCTCCAGCTTTACGCCGCTTATTTTCTCGTTGAATTTCCAGAACCGAATTCCGAATTGAGACTTCCCAAGAGCGAGTCGTGCGGTTTTCAGCTTGTTGTTTAATCAGATGCAACAGCAAAATAACTGCATAGCTACGAATCGTCTTAATTATGTCATTTCGGCTCATTTCTGTTAATTCTTCAACTATAATTAGTGCTCCTTGAACATCGCCCTTAACAAGCAAGTCTTTTAGGGTTAATAATTCTTCCATAATCAGCGCCTCAAACATCGGCAACTTCTATTGTGGCTTATAGCGGTTCTAGTCCAGATAAGATAGGCTAATGCATTTCATCTAGGAGCGATCGCATTCCTTAGCCAGTCTCATTCAACTATCCAGCTTACAATAAACGCTAGAGGATTTTTTTCCTAACCAGTCGTCTAAGACTACGAAAGATTTATTATGCCATTACGACAACCTCATTACAGCAAAGAAGAATTTGCTCGTCGCGGTGATGAAATCTACGACTCTCAAGTGCGCCCACAAGTCGAAGCAAATAATTATGGCAAAATTGTTGCAATCGACATCGAGACAGGTGGCTGGGAAATCGATACTGATGAAACTTTCTAGTTGCTCGTCAAAGACAATTAGGTTTATTCCTATACTATGAAGAATTCGCTGACCAAAGCGTTCGGAAAATATACCTTCATAAACTCGCTTGGGAACGCCCTTTTCAACGCCTGGTAGGGTTCATAAAAAAGCGATCGCTCTTTTCCCAACACAGACAAAAGTGCGATCGCTATTTATAATTCTTGTGGGGCAGACACCTTGCCCACTTAAAATCTAAATATCTGTCTCGCTCAACTCGCGTGTGATGTGATCAAATGGTTCATCTACAAAAGCAGTATTAACCACACCTGCTGCTGCTACTTGCTCCTTAATTAGATCCTTGAGAATCTGAATACCACGAACAGTAGGCCCAATAGGTACTCCTAGAGAATTGTAAGTTTCCCGCAGCCCTTGTAGCACACGCTCATCCAACACATTTGTGTTTCCAGCAACCAACGCATAGGTAGCGTAGCGCAAGTAGTAGTCTAAATCCCGCAGACAAGCCGCATAACGACGAGTTGTATAAGAATTTCCACCAGGACGAATCAATTCTGGCAGTTCTTCATATAACTTCAAACCAGCTTGCTTGACAAGTGCAGCCGCATTAGAATTTATCGCCGCCGCCGCTTGTACTCGGACTGTACCACTGTCAAAGTAAGACTTCAGGCTATCGATCGCATTCCGGTCAAAATACCGACCAGCTAAGTCATAATTCTTAATTAAACTTGTTACCGCATCGCGCATTCCTTCTTCTCCCAATCATTACTATTTATGGTTTGATATTTATTTGGCTGCACTTATGCACCAGTAAATTTTTGTGCTATTAAAAATAGATTCGGCACAAAAACAATTTATCCACTATCTATGGATTCTATGCCAAAGTTGACCCCTATATGATGAACTTTCCAGTTTTGTACAGATGATCCCTGAAAGGTTAATATAACCTGATAATCCAGATATCTGTAGCACAAACTACAAAATCAGCTAATGTCTAGTATTTAAGATATTTCTGGTGTGTCACGGTCTGATTGAGATCAGCAGGGTTAGGATGCAATGTAAGATTCTGGGTTTACTTTAGGAAATTGGTAGAGAAGGAGTAACAATGACGACACCCCAAGAACTCTTGAAGAAAATTCAAGATGAAAAAATTCAACTGATTGATCTCAAATTCATCGATACAGTAGGGACTTGGCAGCACCTCACACTGTACCAAAATCAAATCGATGAGACTGCATTCACTGATGGCGTAGCTTTTGACGGTTCCAGCATTCGGGGTTGGAAAGCGATCAACGAATCGGACATGACAATGGTGCTCGACCCCAACACTGCTTGGATCGACCCATTTATGGAAGTGCCAACACTAAGTATAATTTGTAGTATTAAAGACCCACGCACGGGTGAACCGTACAACCGTTGCCCACGCGTTATTGCCCAAAAAGCAATAGATTACCTAGTTTCCAGTGGTCTTGGTGATACAGCCTTCTTTGGCCCTGAAGCTGAGTTCTTTATCTTTGATAGTGCTAGGTTTGCCCAAACTGCTAACGAAGGCTATTACTTCTTAGACTCCGAAGAAGGTGCTTGGAATTCTGGTAAAGCCGGTACAGAGCAAAAACCCAACTTGGGTTACAAACCACGCTTCAAAGAAGGTTACTTCCCAGTCTCACCAACGGATTCTTTCCAAGATATCCGTACAGAGATGCTGTTGACAATGGCAGAATTAGGTGTGCCCATTGAAAAGCATCACCACGAAGTAGCCACTGGTGGTCAGTGCGAACTAGGTTTCCGCTTTGGTAAATTGATCGAAGCGGCTGACTGGTTGATGATTTACAAATATGTCATCAAGAACGTTGCCAAGAAATACGGCAAAACTGTCACCTTCATGCCAAAACCGATTTTTGGCGATAACGGTTCGGGAATGCACTGTCACCAGTCTATCTGGAAAGACGGCCAACCTCTGTTTGCAGGTGATAAGTATGCTGGTTTGAGCGATATGGCGTTGTACTACATTGGTGGTCTTCTCAAACACGCGCCAGCGCTGTTGGCAATTACCAACCCCAGCACCAACTCATACAAGCGCCTAGTACCTGGTTATGAAGCTCCTGTTAACTTGGCTTACTCCGAAGGGAACCGTTCTGCTTCTATCCGTATTCCTCTATCTGGTAAGAACCCCAAAGCCAAGCGTTTAGAATTCCGTTGTCCAGATGCTACATCTAACCCTTACTTGGCATTTGCTGCAATGCTTTGTGCTGGTATCGATGGCATCAAGAACAAAATACATCCTGGTGAACCCTTAGATAAGAATATCTATGAACTTTCTCCAGAGGAGCTTGCAAAGGTTCCCTCAACTCCAAGTTCTTTAGAACTGGCATTGCAAGCACTAGAAAACGATCACGGTTTCTTGACAGAATCAGGCGTATTCACGGAAGACTTTATCGAAAACTGGATTGACTACAAGCTTAATGAATCCAAGCAGTTGCAGCTGCGTCCTCATCCTTATGAGTTTTACCTCTACTACGATGCTTAATTAAGTACCATACCTATCTAAGTAGATAAGTTTTGCCACCCTAGAGGGTGGCTTTTTTTCCAGAGTCGTCAGTTGAAATATTCACTTAAAAAATCAACATTAAAACTCTTCAAACTTAGCTCATGGAAGCATGACTTGGCCCATAAATCATCCGACTGTTAGCATCTACCTTCCCTTGAATCGGGTTCCAGTAGTGGGATGCTTCTTCAGGAAGACCAAGTTCTTGTGCCGCACGCATCAGCATTGATTGTTGGCGATTCTTGACTTGTTGATGTTCACGCACCATTAATGCACGAGATTTATCTGCAATAGACATAACCATAGTCCTCTCTATTTCGTGAATATATAATTTTTGGTTCTTTCTATAAACTACTATAACAAAAATTCTGTAACATAGGCTACTTTTTACATAAATTTATATTTGCTTTTGTTGACAATATCAGCTATTTTTTCCCAAGGCTGGAAAAATCTTCCCTAATCTACCTTTAATGGCTAAAAACATCTGACTTCGGATTTATCTCACCTCAAAAAACACACCTCTCCGAAGACTGAACCTTTATTCGTTACTTTTATTTACACTTAAAAGGTCTGAGACTTAAGTGCAACTCAAGTGATTAGTTTTTGTAACCTTTACTCTTTTTTTCACTGACGCGGCACAAATACAGCAGTTGCAAAAAACTAAGTTACGATCAAATACATATTTACAAAAATTTACATAATCTATGACAGTTACCTACCCACGTAAATTTCAGAATGTTTTGGGTGCCAGAGAGGTATTGAAACGGGTAGTATGCGATCGCGAAATCCATCTAATTACCCTAAACCGCTACCGTTACAGTGAACAACGCAGTTGCAAAGACCTGACTGACCTAATTGAAAAACTGAATGGACAGCCACGGGAACTGGTGCGGGATTTGTCTCATCACATCTCGGATGAAGCTCGTCATGCCATGTGGCTGACTGACTTGTTAGCAGAACTGGGAGCAGATATTGGTAAGCCGCCCGGTTCTTCCTATATCAATGAATTTGAACGCCTGCTCGACCACGAACAACAAGATCCTGTCCAAAACCTTGAAGATTTTGTGATTTCTTCCCTTGCTGCAATTAATGCCACAGAAAAACGGGGCTGTGAGTATTTTTCTGCCCACATTTATGCACTCAAGCAAGCACCGGAGACAGAAGAAAACATCAAAATTCGGGAAACGATTGAAAAAATTCTCCCAGAGGAAGCAGGACATGTCCGGTGGGGTAATCGCTGGCTAGGAGAACTTGCACGTAAGAGTCCAGAACATCAGCAGAAAGTAGAGCAAGCCAAGCAAAAATATACCGCAATTGAACAAGCGGCTTTTGAAGCTGGAATGGATATCACCTTGGGTGCAGAACTGCGACGAGTTGCCAACTTGGTGGAAGTGGCAAATACCATGCCGCTTTGGCAACGTCCCCAGTACCTGATGGAACGCTTACCCCAGACTTTGCTAGCGCCTGAGTTGCAATTTACTAGGATTCAGGCTGCACAAAAGGCTTGGCAACGCGATCCACAGATATTTATCGAGAAGTTTGTGCCGATGTTCCTTAACGGCATCCAAGGAAGAGAAAATAACCGCAAGAAAACATCCGTGTGAAAGAAATTGCGCATTGGGACAAAAGAAGCAAAGAAGAGAAAATAGTTTCCCCCTGCTCGTTGCCCCCTTTCTCTCTGCCTCTTAAAAGTCCCCATCTCCTTTTCTTTAAATAAAATTCATCTAAAAAGGACAGATGCAAAATTTTGCATCTGTCCTTGGGTGTAGAATAATTAAGATGACTATGATGATTTAGCAGATCCCTCTTAATATTTATTGTGTCGGCAGCCATCTATGAGGAGAACGAACTAGGGTGTAAGAGTAGGTCAGGAATAGTAAGATTCATTGCCAAATGCAATAAACTTGTACTACTTATGCAAGTCCATGCCCTAGATAAGCTCAGATGAAACGAAAGGGATTTTATGCTTCGGTAAAAGACGCTAAACAGGTGTCGGAGCGAAGAGCAATTAGTTGCTGATGTAGATAACCAGCTACTTAATGTATGAGAAAACCTATTAGGGAATAAAGTGGAGTTGGCTTAAGGCTGTTTCCTCAACCAGCAAAATGTTTGAATTAGATGTGCTTTAGATTAACTGATAACCTAAGTAACATCTATTTCTAAAGCCGTTGAGGATTGAGACACAGAGCTTCTCAGAAATATGAGCAACAGTGGTGTAGCTTTTGAGGAGTTGGTAATGCTGTTGATCAAGGCACTTAATTTAATTTGCGTTTTGATCACTAGGATTGAGACCAACTTATGATATACAAAGCTTGCAGTTGAAATACTAAGCGATTGCTGAAGATTTTCGTGTGTCAACTGTATATATCTCTGCCAGAAAAGCTGTGCAAAAGACTTTAGCACAACATCGTGTTTTCTGGTAATTTGGTTCCTTTGAAAAAAAAGGCATTACCCTAGGGTAGTTAAACCACAGCATAGATATTTCCGGATTTTTGCGTCACTTCTCTGCGTCCACTACCGCGATGACGTGGCGCATCATCTGGATTTTGTTCAGATGCCGCCGAGAGCCACTGTTCCGAAGCAGGCGTGGAAAGCAGCCCATAGGATAAGTGATTGACCATTGCTTGGTAGTTAGAAGCTAAGGGGCCGAACACCAGACTCGAGACTAAAAGTGAAATGGCAGCACGCATAGCAGATGTCTATTTTGGAACTCTCCACTTCACTGATACTTAGCTTTTTGATTAATATCCGGACAATTCATCAAAAAGTATTGTGTTTTACTGAAAATAAACTCTTCTTATCCTCCGTTTAAATGTTCGACTAATAACCAATTACCAAAGTGGTTCTGACGACCCCACAATGTAACTAATTGTTCGTGAGGATAAGCGCGTAATTGCTCGTCGATATGCGATCGCAAAGTCACAAGCTGCCAATTTTGACCTTGATATGCGGTTGGTGCTGTGACAGTGAATCTGTATTCCTGCTGATCCAAGCGGTAAAAAATGCCTTTAAAACAGTTACTTTCCTGAATTAATGCCTTGCCAAAAGCAGAGTCAGGGTTCTCATCCCACGATGGGCAAGGGCAATTACCATTAGCTGGATAGGCTTGTGGGTTATTTAAGTAATACAGTTGCCAATGCAGCCAATCCGAACGATTGGGTGGAAGATTAAACAAAGGAATAATTGCTGTTTTTGAGCGATTATCTTCCAATAAAGCTGTTTGCAGCGCCCTAACAGGTAAATCCCTTGGCTGGCAGTTTAACTCAACACACATCGCTGCTGCCATCCCTGCTGCTTGACCAATGCCCATAACCACGGGTTGTAATCTGGTGGCCCCATTGGCAATGTGGGAGACAGAAATATTTTTTTCACAAACCAAGAAACCATCTGTTGTGGCTGGAATTAAGGAACTGTAGGGAATTGTAAAGGGAGTTCCAGTCCAACGTCCCCCCCATTGGATAGATTTAGGTTGCAGTGGGAACTGAACACCAGGATAATGATGGTCATTGGCATAGTTACCAACAGCGATCGCTTCGCAAACGCCTGCCGTAGGATGCCCAAAGGGCTGTAGGGCGAACGCTTCTCCTATCGAAGACGCTTCGCGTAGCTTGCTTCCACGAAATGGTACGCAAAACCTCGCATCATTAAATATAGATGCAACTCTGCCTCCAGCAATCGGCAAAATATCCTGTTCTCGGACAGTAGTTAGCCCTACTAAGCGGCGGCTTTCCCGGTAATAGGGATGTAGTGCAAAAGCAGTAGGGGTGTGAGGAAATACTTTTTCTGCTAAACCATAGCGACGACCAAGCTGATTTTGGATAAAATGGGCAAAATTTTGGCTATGCCAGCGAGATTCTTGGATGAATTCACCTCTGGTTACACCTGACTCTATCAACCGCCCTACTCCTTCGCCGTAGTCATTGCCACAGATTGGCCAATTAATCATGAATCGGCCACCAGGCAAACGTCCATAGTTCAAAAACGTCTCTGCTCCATAGCTATCCCAAGCACCTGTAAACTGGGATGGATTATAGTTAGGCGCAGCCGGAATTTCTGGTGCCGCAGCTACGCCCGTCGTAGACATCGTTTCACCAAAATCTTGCATAATCACTACATAAGTGGGCGCTTGCACCGGATATCTCTTGGTTAGAGAGTTAAAAGAGACTGGAGCGCTGGGTTCTCCCCACTCAGATTGCAATTCCCAGCCCCAGCGGTAAGGTATCTCACCTAAAGCCAATAAATCTCCCAATTCTGTGCCGTCGAGAATAATCTTGGCCATGACAGCAAAATCATCAAAGCGCACACCAGTAATAGAATCACCCTGATGGAACACTTCTATTGGCACTTCTCCAGAAATCCAGTGCAAATTTGGTAATTCGCGCACCCAATCGGCAAAAATCTCTGCCCCAATTTGAGGATCGTAACTAAAAAAGCTTACCCAACTGTTATCTAATCCACCTGGCTGTCGTTGTCGCAATTCCTGCAAAAACGCACCCCATAATCCTGTTTGAAAGGCTTCTAATTCGTTGCCATCGGGTGCGGATACTCCAGCCGAAGTCAGCATTCCCCCTAACCAAGGAAATTCACTCACCAGAATCGTTTTGGCTCCCCGTCGCGCCGCTTGGATAGCAGCGGCAGTGCCTCCGGTTCCCCCACCGACAACTAAGACATCAGCTGTGTATGTCTGATTAACCATCGCTTAACCTCACTGGAGTTTCGATATATTCTCCTCAGATAGCTTGGCATCAAACAAGATAAATTATTTTATTTTTCGGTTACTGAGCATTAAAAGTTTTCAAGCGAAACTGGTAGGAACTAACGCAGAACAAATTATTCCTCCTGATTCGATTTAGCAACTTTCTGTGCTATATCCGCAATTGTCAGGTTCAACAGTATTTTGTCTTGCCAATCTTTTGATATACAATCGCCTATATCTGAGTTACCTCGGTAGATATAGCAATTTTATTTATTCGTATTTACATAGTTTGATTTTTTCACGCCGCCCTACTTAGATAAATCATGTCAGTAAAAATCAACTTTTTATTTAGATATCTATATACAACTTTTGTAAAAATTAGATAATTTCAATTTTTGCACTCAGCAAGCAGAAAGATTTTAGCAAAGTTGTTACTTTTAGTTTATGCATCAGAGAATACAATATGAAATTCTTTAATAGCAAAGCTTACAAAGAATTTTACGATGGCTGGATATTATGCATTAATACAGTTCAGTTAAGGCTAAAACTCTGTTATTAAAGTCAATTTTTTAACGAACCACCAAGGCGCAGAGGACGCAGAGAGAAGAAGCAAATGCTTAACTAAACCGTATTGTATTATGCATAAATTTTAGGTTTATGTGTAGCAATGCCTTGAATTTTTTAGCCAGACTCATGAGAACTTATTCTAAGTGGATATGAATAAATCAAACTTGTATATACAGCTCAAGATAGAGGTTGTGACTATATGTTGGTATTTAAAATTAATATAAATCTTCTTTATCCATTACTAGTATCAAGTAAAATCACAATATTATGTTTAATAATTGTTTAAAAAACAATGATGAATTAAATATAAATAAAAGTAGTAATATCTCAAATGTTGAGATAGCACTTTTAATAGATCAAATTAAAAGTAATATCTGGCTATTTGGAATTCCATCTTGGCTTTTTGGAATAACCGATAGAAGTATAGCTGCATTTGCTGATGGTTATTTATCTCCCATAGAAATATTTCAGCTATTTACAGCCTTTTTCTTTTTTGTTAGTTGGCTATATCTCAAGCCTGATGAAAGTTTCAACAGCAATGATCTAGGGCCCAGCCAATATCAAGAATATCTCGCTCGTACTCAAGCTAACAAACTTCAAGTTAAAAAGCTGCACATGATTAGCCAGGAGTACATTTTACCGTTTCCTTATATTTGCCAAATTTATCATCTATTGAACTTAAGGCATTTGGAAACAGTTCATAACTTTAGCCTTAATAACCTGAGAATTTTTCAAATTAGCCACTTTCAGCCGACAAATACTGGTGGAATAATCAAATTCCAAACAATATTAGACTCGCCAGCTAATCCTTTAAGAATTTGGCGACAACCGATTGTAGAGGTGGATTTAATATTACATACTCCCTACACTGTTGAACTGAGTATTCCAGTCTACAATAACAAAAGGATAATTGTTATATTTCATGCTTTCCCGTTAAATGACTCAGAACATCAGTTCTTTATTGATATTTATAGTGATCTAGAGTGGCCAAAGCCATTATTACAAATAATCTTGCATTTTGCTTCTTGTTTGACACTATTTGAAGATTTACCGTATCTAAGAGCTTTAGCTGAGAAAAATATAGGGCGTTTATTCAACTTAAGCAGGACTTCAAATCACGAGACTGCGTTACTGTTTAAAAGATTCGTTGAGTTATATGGTTCGAGTGGTGAACCAACTAAATTACTTGAGGGAAGGGAAGAGAGTTAGGAGTTAGGAGTTAGGAGTTAGGAGTTAAGAATCTTAAACTCATAACTCCTGATTTTGTTTAGTTAAGCGCGTGCTAGTAACGGAGCAGCAGCTAGTAAGGTTTTGGTATAAGGGTGCTGAGGATTAGCAAAAATAGTTTTTGTAAGTCCGAGTTCGACAATTTTACCGCCATTCATCACGGCAATACGATCGCACAAAAATCGAGCTAACCAAAGATCATGAGTGATGAACAGATAAGTTAACTCAAACTCTTCCTTTAATTGCAACATCAAATCCAGCACTTGCGACTGCACGCTAGCGTCTAACATACTTACGGGTTCATCGCAGATTAAAAGTTTAGGGTGAGTAATCAAAGCACGAGCGATCGCAACTCTTTGCTGTTGTCCACCAGACAAATCTGATGGGTAACGCTCATAATACACTTCTGGCGGTGTTAATCCAACTTTCTCTAGCATCCACAAAACCTGTTCTTTTGCTTTAACAGGATCGGCTAGATTGTGGATAAATAAAGGGTCGGCGATACTTTGTCCCACTGTCATCGCTGGATTGAGACAAGCATGGGGATCTTGAAAAATCATTTGTATTTGTCGCCGTGAGGAGCGAATTTCTTGACGCGACAGTGTAGTTAAATCCTGTCCTAAAAACTCTACTTTGCCACTAGTGGGACGAATTAGTTGCAAGATTGTTCGTGATAGCGTACTTTTACCACAACCCGATTCCCCGACTAAACCGAGAATTTCTCCTGGATACAGATTCAGGTTAATACCATCTACTGCTTTAATTGTCTGCGCTTCTGTCTTAAACAGTCGTTCGATAAAGTTAGGTTCAATGGTATAGTGTTGCTTTAGTTCTGTAACACTCAAAATTGGGGATTTATCATTAATAATCGGTAATTGCTTTTCTGAATCATTGGCAATTATCAATTCTCCATCATCATTTACTGCTTGAATATGTAAAGCTGCTTTTAAGAGCGATCGCGTGTATTCATGTTGAGGTTGCCTAAAGACGGTTTCTGTAGCACCCATTTCGACCATTTTGCCGTTGTACATAACGCCAATGCGATCGCAATACTCAGCCACCATTGCTAAATCATGAGAAATCAGCAACAATCCCATGTTCTCTTCACCGCACAGGCGAGTTAATTCTTTCAATATCTGCGCGGAAACGGTGACATCTAAACTGGTGGTGGGTTCATCGGCAACAATCAACTTGGGGTTGAGGAGTAAAGCTAAAGCGATCGCTACCCGTTGGCGCATTCCACCGCTAAACTCATGAGGATACTGGTTCCAGCGACTAGCTGGAATATTCACCTTTGCCAAGGTAGCAAGTGCTCTTTTTTTGGCTTCCCGCGTTGATAATTCTGGTGAGTGCGCCTTAAGGGTTTCGATACAATGCTTACCAATCGTCATCAACGGATCGAGGCGTGTCATGGGATCTTGAAAAATTAAGGCGATCGCCTCTCCGCGAAATTTCCGCAACTGGTTAGGCATCAAGTCAAATACCGATTGTCCTTGAAACGTTACCCGTCCTTCAACCCGACTAGAGGCTGGTAGTAAACGCATTACTGCCCGTCCTATAGTTGACTTACCACAACCCGATTCTCCCACCAATCCCATTCTTTCACCTGGTTGCAAGGTAAAAGATACATCATCAACCGCCCAGGTTGCTTCTTCTCCACTCCGCCCAGGATAGGCAACTCGTAGATTTTCGATACAGAATAAGGCTTCACTCATAATTAGTTATCAGCCCTGAGCTACCAGCTTTTATAATTTCAAATTTAAGATAGTCTATCAGATTAATATTAGACCTCTATCGTGCGAACATCTTTATTGTCTTAGCGTAGGCGTAGCCCATTGTACCCTTACGAGGAAGCAAGCTACGCGTAGCGTCTCGTAGAGAAGGGATCGCCTCTCTTGAGGGTAGTTATACAATAATAGCCATAAGTCCCGAATACCCTTCTGGTGTCCCTAATATGGCAATGGCAGATGAGATGGGAAGCCTACACTATACCGTTCGCAGTAGTATTCTACAGGAAAGGTTAGTGTAGATACTTCACTATTTAGCTAATTAATGTTCATCATCTTGATGATGATCGCTTCTGCCTTGATCAGTTTCTAGTAAGCGTGAAATAAGCACCTCTGGTTTTCTACTAATAACAGACCTCACTTTATCAATAGCAATTACTTCACTGATTTTCACAACCATTTCCCAGAGAGTATCCTCTTCTGTATCTTTGTTGTAAGTTCTATGTTTAAACCACAACAAATCATCCCAAACTCCAATAACTGTGGCAAAATACCACTTATCTCGTACTAGTATCCAGATTTCTTGTTCTAGGTAAGTCTGTAGAAGAGATTTCACAATGGCTGAGATAATAAAAATATTGTGCTACATCCTAAGTAAGTATTAACGGATAAGACAACAGTTAAAATACTGATATATTCTGGTATAAACTTCTGATTTTGAGTTCTGCATTTTGTACTTCACTTACTTGTAAACTGCTGTATCTAAATAGGTCTTTATTATTCACCACTGCCTCTTGATA
Source organism: Nostoc sp. NZL (assembly GCF_015714705.1). NCBI lineage: Bacteria > Bacillati > Cyanobacteriota > Cyanophyceae > Nostocales > Nostocaceae > Nostoc > Nostoc sp. NZL. The sequence continues at coordinate 34,759 of NZ_WBKL01000170.1, forward strand.
TGATTCTACGCTAGAAGAAAATCGGAGGTGCATTGAAGGCGCAAACGCTTATTTGCTAATATTTCCAGTGCGACAACATTGAAACAGGGCAACTTCTCATCACCATGCCAACATCTACAATTGACGATAAAGACGCAGCAGCTATCCAAGCCGCAAAAGAAGGGGTTGCAATATGCGATCGCACCGCCTGGGGACGCATCAAAGTGTCTGGCGACGATCGCCTCAATTTCTTACACAACCAAAGTACTAACAATTTCCAAATACTCAAGCCTGGACAAGGTTGTGATACAGTTTTCGTTACTTCCACAGCCAGAACAATTGATTTAGCAACCGCCTACGTTAGAGAAGATGCGGTAATCTTGCTAGTTTCACCCAACCGCCGCCAGTTTCTCATGGAATGGCTGGATAAATATATTTTCTTTGCCGACAAGGTGGAATTATCTGATATCACCGAATACACCAACACCTTCAGTCTGATTGGCCCAGGAAGTGACGCTATTTTAGAAAAATTGGGTATTGGCGAACTCATCGGGCAACCTTACGGTAGTCACAAAGTATACACGATCGCTCCGGCTGAGGGAGTGCGGATTGCTGTGGGTAGTGGGTTAGCTGCTCCTGGATACACCTTTACTTTCCCCTATACTGACAAAGCAACAGTGTGGAACAAACTATTAGAAGCCGGGGCGGTAGAGATGAGCGATCGCGCTTGGGATGCTTTACGAATCTTACAAGGTCGCCCCGCCCCAGATTCGGAACTCACAGATGATTACAATCCTCTGGAAGTTGGTTTGTGGCAAACAATTTCTTTTAATAAAGGTTGCTATATTGGGCAAGAAACCATCGCTCGGTTAAATACATATAAAGGTGTAAAACAACACCTTTTGGGTATCCGGCTCAGTGCCCCTGCATCAGTTGGAAGTGCGATCGCAGTTGGAGATGAAAAGGTCGGCAAACTTACCAGCTACACAGAAACGGCTGATGGTTATTTTGGACTAGGTTACATTCGCACCAAAGCTGGTGGCGTAGGCTTAAAAGTTAAAGTGGGAGAAACTGAAGGTGAAATAGTAGAAATTCCCTTTGTTTCTCACGAGTACCCGTAAGCAATTCAAGTCAAAACATCTTCTTTATTCCTAGCGCCGTAACAAAATTCATCTACCCAAGAAGCTAGACTACGGGCATTAGTGGTTGGTAAATTAACTTTGCTTTTAACATCTTGTGGTTGAATATTCGGTTGTTTGCCGTTGCTTTTAACCTCGGTAGTAATTGCTAGCGATCGCACTGGTTTGCCATTACTGTTAATCTCAGTAGTAATTGCCAGCAATGCGCCTACAGGGATTCGGACAGATAGTGCGTTGTTCTTAACCTCGGTAGCTAACGCCATAGATGGCATAGTCTTGGCTTTGCTATTAACCTCAGCAGTCATTGTCAGGGCAGAGCGCGATCCTATTGGTTGATATTCCCTTAGAAAACCGGAGGGTGGTGTTTTTATCGGAGTATCTGGAGCAATTTTAGTTGCATTTGCTACTACCAACTCAGGTTTGCGTGTGTGAACTACCTCAGCAGTAGCTGTAATCGATGGCACAAGTTGATCGGCGCGTGACAAGTTGGTGTCTAGAGTCTTGGCAAGAGAATGAAGCGCAATCTTGCTGGTACTTACAGCCGATGACAAATGTTTATCCTCAGAATGCTTCTCATCTAGCGACTCGCTTTCAATTTGGCTTGCAGCCATAGAATATTCTGATTTTATTAAACGTAACTCTTCATCAGGATTGAAGTTAAGACCTAAAGCAGCGACTATTTTATCTGGATCGTTATTCAGATCCAGCATAAAAGAAAGTATTTCATCAAACTGGGGTTCTAAAACAGAGAGTGTTGCCAAAATAAAACCGGACAAAGGACGCCGCAGACCATCGTAAGTGCCCCAAATTCGCATTTTGACCAGCCAAGTAATATTTTGATCGTAGTAAATCAGCCACTTTTGTTTTAAGGATTGACGCAACTGCTGGATATTCATTGGATGCCTCACTTCAGTCAACAAGATTGCAGACCCTGATATTGAAAATTTAGCTTTATTTCTGGGGATGAAACCGATAATAGAGCATCTGTTTGACTTTTTGACCACCTAGCAAATGATCTTCTACCAGTAGAGATACTTCATCAGGTTGAACGCCGCTATACCAGACCATATCAGGTAATACCAGTACCATCGGCCCATTGCCACATTGTCCCAAACAGCTGCTAGCCGTTACCGTTACACCAGGAATTGGCAAAGCCGCAAAAGCTGCTAAAACCTTAACTGCACCTTGCTTTTTACAGGTACGATTTTGACAAACCCGCACACATCTAGGAGAAGAGGGTTGGTCTATTGTGGGGAAGTTTGATGATTGAGTTATGTTTGACATTTTTTAACGAACCACAGAGGCGCAGAGAACACAGAGGGGAGAGAGGTGGGGAGAGAGGGACATGAGGTGAGAACTTGAAACAAGTCTTTCCCCTTGTCCCCAATTCTCCTTGTCCCCAAGTCCTCTTGCCCCATGCCCAATAACCCATCACTAATCTATTGAAAGTCCTTTTGAGGCTAGCCATTCAGGGTTGAATATCCGCGACTGATACCGGGAACCACTATCACACAAGATGGTGACAATGGTATGTCCTGGCCCCAACTGCTTCGCTAAGGCAACAGCTGCGCCAACATTAATACCCGTTGAACCGCCCATTAACAGCCCATCTTTCCTCAGTAGTTGGTAAACTACCCGCAAAGCTTCTTGGTCATCTATTTGGATAGCATCATCAGCAGGCGCGCCTTCCATATTGGCTGTGACACGACCATTACCAATGCCTTCGGTGATAGAATTTCCTTCTATGTTGATTTCGCCGGTTTTGACATAGCTATAAAGTCCACTACCTAGTGGATCGGCTACAATGCATTTAATTGCCGGATTTTGTTCTTTCAAGTACAACGCCACACCAGCATAAGTACCACCAGTACCAGTTGCAGCTGTCCATGCATCTATTTTACCATCTGTCTGTTTCCAAATTTCTGGGCCTGTGGTTTCGTAGTGGGCGCGGCGGTTGGCTAAGTTATCAAACTGATTTGCCCAAATAGCGTTTTCCAACTCAGCAGCGACTCTGCCAGATAGCTTGACGTAGTTGTTTGGGTCTTTGTAGGGTACAGCAGGGACGGGACGAACTTCTGCGCCGAGTGCTGTCAGTGCGTCTATTTTTTCTTGGGACTGAGTATCGGGAATAATAATTAGGCATTTGTAGCCTTTAGCGTTGCAAATATGCGCCAGTCCAATGCCAGTATTACCAGCAGTTCCTTCTACAACGGTACCACCGGGTTTGAGTAGACCTTTCTCTTCTGCATCTTCGATGATATAAAGTGCGGCGCGGTCTTTGACGGAACCGCCAGGATTAAGAAATTCTGCTTTAGCAAGGATTTCACACCCTGTTTCTTCGCTGAAGCTGTTTAAGCGAATCAGAGGTGTGTTGCCAACAGCGCCGACGAAGCCATTTTTAATATCCATTTGGACTGTACCTGTGTGAGTATCTATAAAAATTTTGGCTTATAGCGGTGGCATGATTCACATCTGATTTGCCTAAAATCCTACGATGCCTACACTACCAAACTTTACTCATATTCAAAATAAACCCAGATAATACTGATTCACCGCGAATAGCCGCGGGATTTTCCAGACATTCCTCTGGTACCTCAGGACGATAAATATAGACTCGGCGATGCTTGTGGTTAATTAGCAAGCCTAGCTGTATTCCTGTTTCCCTCATATATTTCTCCATTTTTTTCTTCAAGGGTTGGAGGTTATTAGAAGGCAACCTCAGTTCAACAGGCATACGGCTATAATCAAAGCTAAATATTTAAGGCTTTTAGGCTTAAGTGTATGTCTAAACGAATCGGACAATATGATTAGGCATAATTTCCATGAGCCAGATTCGCCATCTGTTTTCATTGCGAGACATCACAGATAATTTGTTGTAGTCTTTCTGCTATTGCTCTTATGCTTATTTAAGCGGACATGATATCAGAAACTTAATCTTGCCATTCCCAAGCATCAAAGCTTATCTACATGCCGAAAGATATTGCTTCACCGTTCTTTGCAGTTTTTGCAAGTAAGTCGCAGACTTCTTCATCTGTAGTTTGGGGAAAGTTTTCGTACCAAAGACCAACGCTGTGGAAAGGGCTGGGTGTCGAGACGCAAACGATTTTATCCACCTCAGTTTCTAACTCTTGGCAAGTTTCGGGTGCGGCCACAGGCACAGCAATCACAATCTGAGCGGGTTGCTGTTTTCGCACAGCCACAATAGCAGCCCACATAGTTGCACCCGTGGCTAAACCATCATCTACCAAAATGACGGTGCGTCCCTGTAAATCTCTTAAGGGACGATTCCCTCGATAAAGCCGTTCCCGCCGTTCTAACTCGCGTTCTTCTTGCAGTGCAACCCTGGCAATTACTTCGTCGGATACCTTCACTAGGCTGATAATATATTCATTGACTATCCGCACACCACCAGAAGCGATCGCTCCCATAGCTAATTCCTCTTGATCGGGCACACCCAATTTACGTACCACCAAAACATCTAAGGGAGCATTTAACGCTTCGGCAACTTCAAAGGCAACGGGTACGCCGCCCCTTGGTAGACCTAATACTACAACATCTGGGCGGTTAGTATAAGCGGCTAACTCCTTAGCCAAAACTTGACCCGCAAACCTCCGGTCTTTGAATAACATGGTGTGACACTCCTGATTATTTTCCAAATAAATTAAGTATTTACACGCATTCGCCCTTGGCTGCCCGCCTCAAACAATGGATCGAATTCCGATGGGAGTTGAGAGCGAATATCATTGATTTCGCCACTGCTAATCGCTTCACTCAATACCTCAATGACTACACGGGCATGATGAACAGCATCTGGAAGGTCTACACTTTCTCTTTGGCTGACTCGCCTAAAAAACTCATCTAGAGAGAAGCGTTTTCCAGAGCCTGCATATTCATGTCGCAGATATTCTGCAATACCTCTTGGCAGTTGGGCAGCAGCATTGAAAGGTTCACCTCCAGCTAGGCGTTCCGCCAGCGTCTCCAAAGTAGCACGGGTTGCGAGTTCTGCATCACCACGCGAACTGAGACGGGCGCGATTTTGCACCTGTCCAATAAACTCATCGTGTTGCATTTTCCCTCTAGATTTGTCTTAATGCATGACTTGTTATATTTCAGATGTTCTGAACTGATCTTAGAAAGCTAAAAATTCTGCGCCCTCTGACTAACGAGGCGACATCTTCGATCTACAGTTCTATCAAACGGATGAGTTAAGGGACTTCCAGAAATTAAATTATCCAATTTCTGGACTTTCACTACGACTATCCCTCCCCCTGCTCCCTGCTCCCTGCCCCCTGCCTCTATAGCGATGGTATATTTTTTTATTTGGAAGTCCCTAATTTAGATGGATGGAGATTGTCGCATCTTGGGCTGATCCGATTTCAATACTCCAGACTCTACACCCGCCCCGCCGTTAACTCTTGACTGGTGACTGTTAACCGTCAACCGTCAACATAAAATCCCATCCCCTTTTAGGGGTGGGATGAGCTTAATTCCCAATGTTTGTTGCTATCTTATACTGAGTATCTTTTTAACTTTATATTAAATTTTAATTACTTAACCAATGGGAGATGCCAAAATCAATCTATGAAAATACAGTGATAATTAACTTTCTAATTCTCTAACTGCTTCCTTTTGCTTGCATTATCTTTTGCTTACATGATTTTGATACTACCTTTACATCATCTTTTAATTGTAAGTGTGGGATAATACATGATATCCTTCTTCGTTAGACAATACGTAGTATTATGCTTGCTATAAGAGAAAAACCTCATCCAAATGACGCACGTAACACTTTTAAGTAAAAATTCATAGAGTAGAATAACTGAATATTGCTCAGATATTTTTAAAATTCAAAGCAGGATTTTTTAATGATCAGCCTAAGTAATTCGGAAAACGGCACAGCTAGCAGCACAGCAGCCACTAAGAGGCTAGCAAGGGCGATGATGGTTTCTGCTGGGGAGTTTTCACTATTATTAGCTTGTTGTAACTCTGTTGAAAGGCAACAGCAAGTGCTGAATGTGTTAACAGAATTTTCATCAGCAGACATCCACGAAATCCTGCTCTCACCTGCGGCAGACACATTGTATACAGCTATTACAACTGCAATTGGTGCTACTCAACCCGAAGCTTTGATGGTACGGGGTTTAGAATCTGTAGTGGAAATTAACGAGCTAATCATCAGTACCAACATCATGCGAGATGAGTTTCGGAAACAGTTCCGGTTTCCGTTAGTGTTGTGGGTGAATGATGAAATTCTCTGCAAGCTAGTCTGGCTAGCACCCGATTTCAAAGACTGGGCAGCCAGTACTATTAGATTTGATATACCTCACAATCAGTTAGTTGAAGCTGAACAACAAGCTATCAGTGCGTAATATTGCCTAAGATTAATTTAAAAATATTGTATACGCTAGGTTGAACCGAGCAATACTTAAAATACTATTCTGTCGCATTCTTTTCTAAAATTAATTTTGTTGAACCCTTGCTGACGAAGGTGAGGCAAAGAATATTGCAAGCTTTCTTCGCAAGCGATTTTCCCAGAGAGCGGGTGGATTACCTTCTCCAAGGAACTTTTCATCTAATAAAGCCTGAGCTTCTGAGTTTTTACTTGATTGCCATAGGACTATAGGACGTTTTGATTGAGTGGATTTTCATCCAGAATTTCTATATAGCGGTTATTGCATGGGTAAGGTACAGAAAAAATAATTAGGCACAGATGAATACATATACTTATAGGAACATGGCAATGCTGTGTCCCCCATTCAAATGAGAATCGCTACAAGGAACAAACAATCAGTACATTATCGTCTGCCTTTATATCTGTTTCAGAAAATAGATACTAAATCAATTCCAACTGGTGAAGTTCGGGAATTATATGCTTTATTGTCCGTTAGTCGCTGGATATTATTTCTGAGTTCTATCACTCCCGACTAACATCATTATATTACTATGAAAATCATGCTGAAAAACTACTTTAACACCAATCAAAGGCGAATTTTCACTGCTTTGATTTTGACTGGAATTTTATCTGTTGCTAGCGGTTTAACACTTATCAAAGGTGCTACGGGCGCTTCTGCCAACTTCTCCCTAGAAACAAGCAATGAAGTTCTCAAAGACAATGTTAAACGAAACCGCTTGCCACGTCCAGTAGCTAATGCGGTGCTGCGAGATTTAGCCCGCAGACAGGGAATTTTTACCAGACAACTGCAAATTATTGATTATAATCAACAGACTTGGCGCGATGGTTGCTTAGAACTGCCTCAACCTGATGAATTCTGTACCCAAGCGTTAGTTCCTGGTTGGCGGATTGTGGTGTCTAATGGCAAACAAAAGTGGATTTATCATACCAATAACAATGGGCGATCGCTACGTTTAGCTTCGGCAAACACTCCCTCAGAAAATCTGCCAGATAAATTACCTGCATCTGTAAAAAAAGCTGTTTTGCAAGCTGCATCCAGACGTTTGCAACAGCCAATTTCTCAGCTAACCATCATTCAAGCTCAAGAGCAAACTTGGAAAGATGGCTGTTTAGAATTAGCTAATGCTGATGAATTCTGTACCCAAGCTTTGGTATCAGGCTGGCGGGTGGTTGTCGGTGCGGTTGACCAAACTTTGGTTTATCATACCAATCAGACAGGTTCCGCAGTCAGGCTGAATGAAAAAGCTAGCAACACTACACTAGCTCCTGTGCAAATTCCAGCCAGCGAGTTACCACCACCGTTAGATCGAGATATAGTATTTCGGCAAATCTCCAGTGGTGGCTTTGCTGGCAGAACTTACGAGACTGTTTTACTCAAAGATGGGCGATTGATTCGCGTGCGGATTGGTGATGCCAATGATTCTGAGCGTAGTGTTCGTAGCGTTTCTGTGCAACAGGTGCAACAATTTGTGCGATCGCTAGAACGTTCTAAATTTAGTAAATTCCAAAATCTGAGCTACCCAGCCCCCAGCGGTGCTGCTGACTATATCACCTACACTCTCACCAGCCAAGAGGGTACGGTTCAGTACAACGATATTTCTCAAAATAACCTGCCAACGAATTTACAAGCAGCAGTCAAAGCCTGGAATCAACTGATAGCAAGCGCCCAATAATAAACCTCAGCTATGAGATTAAATAGCGATTGTTTTAGCGCTTACAATCGAAACGATCGCTATTCATGCTGATTGTTCATAATTTGATGATGTTTGTAACCAAATGATGAAAAGGTTTGTAAAGTGGTGTGTTGAGTTCCCTTCTCGGTGGAATATTCGCCAAAGCAGAAAGTCTCTTTTGTTTGCCGTTATCGTTACCTTGAGCGTGGTAGCTACGGTGATGCTGTCGTTTCCCTTGAACGCTCAAACTAATCTGCCTCGAACGCCAGCATCTGAGTTAAGGGGGGTGTGGTTAACAAATATTGATAGTGATGTGTTATTTGAGCGCGATCGCCTCAAGGGATCTTTGCAACGCCTTGATGAACTCAATTTTAATACCATATATCCGGCGGTTTGGAATTGGGGATATACGTTGTATCCCAGCAAAGTTGCACAAAAAGTTATTGGGCGATCGCTCGATCCCACACCTGGGCTAAAAGGACGAGATATCCTAAAAGAAATTGTCGATGCGGGACATCAAAAAGGCTTAACAGTGATTCCCTGGTTTGAATTTGGCTTTATGGCACCAGCGGATTCTTTATTAGCTAAAAATCGTCCGCAATGGCTCACGAGTCGCAGCGATGGAACTCGGATTGTCAAAGAAGGCACACATAATCGCGTTTGGCTAAATCCCTTTCGCCCAGAAGTACAACAGTTCATTCAAGATTTAATCGTTGAAATTGTTAGAAACTACAATATTGACGGTATTCAATTTGATGACCATTTTGGCTTGCCATCAGAGTTAGGGTACGATGCTTACACAGTCGCACTTTACAAAAAAGAACACCGTGGTAAAGCTCCCTCCAAAAACTCTAAAGATCCAGAATGGGTGCGCTGGAGAGCTAATAAAATCACCGAGTTTATGAAGCGGGTATTTACAGCCATTAAAGCTACTAAAAAAGATTGCCTCGTTTCTGTTGCTCCTAATCCTCAACGTTTTTCCTATGACTACTTTTTAGCAGACTGGCAGAAGTGGGAACGGATGGGAATCATTGAAGACTTAGTTTTGCAGATATATCGGGATGATTTGAATGTCTTTATCAGCGAATTAGAGTATCCAGAAGTAAAAGCCGCAAAAAGCCATATTCCTGTGAGTGTGGGCATTTTGGCTGGGTTGAAAAATCGATCTGTGCCGATGCAACAAATTCAGACACAAGTGCAAAAAGTACGCGATCGCAACTTTGCCGGAGTCTCTTTCTTTTTCTATGAAACCCTCTGGAATATGAGCAAAGAAAAGCCCCAAGAGCGTCAAACTGGCTTCCAGAAAATTTTCCCCACACCAACAGCTTACCCGAATTTGCTAGCAGGTTGGAAACCGTTCAGTTAATTTTCTTCACAAGCTGTCGGTGAACACATCGCTTAATTTCAGTGAAGTTTCACCGACAATCACTTATTTAACTAGCTTGCTGTCCAAACCGTCTTTGTAAATTAGCCTCCCCGTCCTCAATAGTCATCGGATGCCACTACCACTTTTTAGTCCATTAGGAAATTGCTGAATGATGCGTTGATTCAGGGTAGAAATTATTATTCAAAGAAGACTAGATGATACTGCCCAATCATTTATCTATGGTTGTTTTATTTTAGATATGACTCAGAAGTATTTGAATATATTAGGACTTACGCAATAACTCTCTCAAACTCTTATTCCTTTGTGTCCTTTGCGTCCTTTGCGGTTCGTTTTTTCATTATTTTGCGTAAGTCCTGTATATACTACAAATTTTAATTACAATTACAAGTAATCCTAAGCATTTACACTTGAACAATATGACATATTCATATATTTTTTTATAAATTTGACTATCTTTATCGATTTAATGTAGTATGATTAATACTCATGAATAAATTACCAAAATAGTATAGCCATTGTCTTGGTAAATATGAAACAAATTAAATTTACAAATAATGCTGGTAAAATAACTGCATTTTTATTTTTAATTACAATTTTACTGACACCTTTTGTGGTTGTAAATGCTGGTGAACGCGGGGTGTTAATGCAGTTTGGCGAGGTACAAGAAACAGTATTAAGCGAAGGAATACATATTATAGTTCCCATTTTAAATACAGTCAAAAAAATCAGTGTGAGAGTCCAAAAACAAGAAATATCTGCTGAAGCCTCTTCTAAAGATTTGCAAGATATTTTTACAGATATAGCATTAAACTGGCACGTTATTCCTGAAGAAACCAATATAATGTTTCAAGAAATTGGTGATGAAAAAGATATAGTTGATAAAATTATAAATCCTGCGGTAGAAGAAGTTTTAAAAGCAATTATAGCAAGGTATACCGCAGAAGAAATAGTTACTAAAAGAGGAGAAGTAAAATCTGGAATTGATGATACATTAACAGCGAGATTGCATGAATACCATATTGCAGTTGATGATATTTCATTGGTTAATGTCAATTTTTCGGATAAGTTCGGTGAAGCAGTAGAGTCCAAACAAATTGCAAAACAAGATGCCAAACGGGCAGATTTTATAGCAATAAAAGCTGCTAAAGAAGCAGAAGCTAAGGTTAATTTGGCTAAGGGAGAAGCAGAAATAAATAGATTACTGCATGATAGTTTGACTAATGAGATTTTAGAAAGGCAGGCAATAGAAAAATGGGATGGTAGATTACCTTTGATTATGACTAAGGATGCTCCTAAGCTTTTAAATATAAATGATATTTTAAAATTAAAATAATTGACTATGATGTAGCAATCCGTTTTGATTTCTGGAATACTTCAATGAAGTAGAAATAAGCAAGCAGAAACCAAGGTGTACTATTTTTTTAACCTAAAATAGGATTTCTCTAAATTAACCCAGTCTTGATAACTGGGTTTTTAATTAACTACCGACAAAAAAGCTAGGAGTATCGATAATTTTAAAATGGATTAATGCCAAAATCAAAAAGGTATAGGCAGTTGAAGAAACTAAGCCTGTCAATAGTTCTTTTTTGACGTTACGCTCTTGAGTTTGTTTTTGTAATACATCAATTGCACCTGCTTGCATCAACAGAATACCAATAATGTTAGATAACCAGTAACCAATGATGACGCAAGGCATAAGTAATTTAGGAGCAAAAAGACTACAAATATAACCGAAAAAATAAGCAATTGGTAAATTGAATACTAGATCATTCCACCAGCATAATGGTGATAATAAATATCCAATCACTAAGAAAAATCCACCTCTGAGCTTCTGCAATAAAGTTTTGGGTAAATTTTCTGGACTTTGTGATAACAACTCTTGATCACTCTTTTTGATCTCATTCATGTTTTACGGTAATTCTATCCACTAACCGTACTTTAGAATAAAAATTCCAAAAAGTCTAGAGCCAGACAAAAGTTTGAATCACAAAAATACTTAATTATACGTAAATGTTTTGTATGAATGAACTCTGTATACACAACTGAAAATTTTTATTCTTTATTGAGCAGTTACTGTTCTTCAGGAAGTAACTTCGTTTCACTCACTGGTTTTTCACTGGTAATATTTGCTGACTGTGATAATGGTCGAATAATTAAACTCACGCCAATTGCCCAAGCGATCGCTACCATCCAACCTGCAATAATGTCACTGGGAAAGTGTACTCCCAAATATAGGCGTGTCCAGCCAATGGCCAAGATATACACACTACCCAAAATCACCGTTAACCAGCACCAAATACTACCCCAAGTTAAAACTACCAAAAGAGCAATCAAGGTCATACTTGTCATAGCATGACCACTAGGGAATGAATAATCAAACTCTGGAGCAGCTGAAGTCCACAAATCAGGACGTACTCTGTGCCAAAATTCTTTGGCTGTGCGGTTGATCGTAGCACTACCAGCAGCAGTAATCAGTAAATATGTGAGCGATCGCCAGCGACGTTGCACTAGTAAAATAAGTGCGATCGCACTCAGAACAGGTAACACAGTCCAAAAAGAACCCAATTTTGTCAAAATCGTGGCGAATACATCTAACTGTGGCTGTGCTAGAGAGTGAACCTTCACCAGAATCGGTAAATCCCAAGGAAAACCACCCTCGTTGTACCGCACCTCTAACGCCAGCAGTCCAAAAATTTGCAGGGGTAAATATATTCCTACGAACAGCAGCAACAAAGAACGCCAATAGGTAATTAACAATTTTTGCACAAACCCAATGGGCGAACGCTGCTTAGGCGTTTGTTGATTTTCATTGTTGACTTTCTCTAACTCTGGCATGTCAAATACGGTAATACGCTGCGATTAATGTAGTTTTTTAAAATACTATTATAATTTCGTTACTGAAGTCAAAATATTTGTTATTAGACGTTTTTATAAAAAATATCTTTACCTAAATGTACCTATTAATACAGTAACTTTGTACGCCTTTACTAAAACGTGGACTTTTACTCTTTTTAATTTTAAAATACGGTAAATCGATTAGTGTTTAGTACTTTTTGAGTTTTTTCAGCAGTCATTCAAAACTTGTAGTTACATGAAACGTTCTGCACACCAGCGTTACAAGCAGTCTTTTAGTTTCAGCTAAACCAAGCTGCATTCGCAAAACCCCGGTTAAGGACAGGAGTATGGATTTTTTATTATTGCCTCTCTTCAGCTTTCTAGTTGGTATTGTTGTTGGTTTGACGGGAATTGGTGGTGCTTCTCTCATCACCCCAATGTTGATTTTTGTTTTTCAAGTACCACCTGCCGTAGCAATAAGTTCTGATGTGGTGGCAGCAACATTAATGAAAGTCGTTGGTAGCATCAAACATTGGCAGCAACAAACCCTTGATAGAGAAGTAGTGAAATGGCTGGCTTTAGGGAGTGTTCCCGGTTCTTTGTTGGGAGTAGGGATACTGCACTTGATTAAACTCAAGTCGGAGCATAACCTGAACAGCGTTATGCTGCATTTGTTGGGTATGACGATTTTATCAGTCACTCTTTTGGCATTAGTGCAAATGCTGCTATTGACCTTCTTTCCACAATTACAACTACCTGAACTACCCAAATTTGACTTAACCACTCAACTAGGACGTTTGCAGACAGTAAGTGTAGGAGCATTTTTAGGCTGTATTGTGGGTCTAACAAGTGTCGCTTCTGGTTCAATGTTTGCTTTGGCGCTGATTGCATTTTTCCGTTTGGATGCACGTAAATTAGTTGGTACAGATATTTCCCAAGCCGCAATTCTCTTACTATTTACTGCTGTTGGACATCTAACCTTGGGAACAGTTGATTGGAGTTTAGTACTACCGATATGGCTCGGCTCAGTACCAGGAGTATTGCTAGGATCTAAAATATGTCAAATTGCGCCGCAAAAACCACTGCGGTTTATGGTTTACTTTATATTAATGATGGTGAGCTTAAAGTTGGTTTATTAGACAAAGAGCTTCACATTTGTCTAATTAGAAAACATGGCAATGCTAGGTAATAGCAGATACGTTTCACTTTTCATCAATATAGATAATCCTAACAGAATTAGGAAACAATATTATCAATATTGGTGACAGTAAAAGCAACAACTCTGTCTGTAATAGTTGTGATAATATTACTGATGTGAGATAATCAAAAATAATGATTAACTAATCAAAATTGAGCAAACAAATCAGGATACTCTGTAATGAGTGAGTTAATTACTACACTCTTAGTGGGAATCTCAGCCTTCTTTGCCACTAATATTGATGATATCTTTATTTTATTACTGCTGTTTTCTCAGCTAAATTCTAGCTTCAAGTCTCGGCACATTATTGCTGGTCAATACTTGGGCTTTACAGTGTTAATTATTGCTAGCCTTCCTGGGTTATTTGGTGGATTAATCATACCACCCAACTGGATTGGACTGCTGGGATTAATGCCGATGACGATGGGTATCAGTAGTTTGATCAATCGAGAGGAAAATCAAACTTTAGAGGTGGCGTTCGCATCAGCAGAATATCAAGATGCAAATACTACAAGTTTTTTCAATGCAAGGACTTACAATGTTGCAGCCATCACCATCGCCAACGGTAGTGATAATATCAGCGTCTATGTGCCATTATTTGCTAGTAGTAATATAGTTGATTTTATAATTATTATTGGAGTGTTTTTTATATTAATAGCAATTTGCTGCTATCTAGCTTATAAATTTACTTATCAAACAAAAATAGCGTATCAGTTAAGTCAGTATAGCAGCTATATTTTACCTTTTGTATTAATAATAGTGGGTGGAATAATTATTTTAAAAACAGAAGCTTTAAGCTTGACAAAGCTATTAGCAAGTTGTATTTGTTTAGCAATTTTAGTAAAAAAGCAACCATTATCAAACTAAGCCGCTTGTACATTCTTTTGCATAAGCATATTTTCAAAAGCTATCATGACTCGTGTATGAAAACGTTGACGGTGTTTTAGTTTCCAAATTGGCTGGAGAATTTCTAATTCTTTTTTAGATTGTTTTTTCGGGTTGGTAATTTGCACAGCGTGTAATGTTCCTAGTTGTAATTCTTTTTTCACCATTGATTCTGGAAGTGCAGCTGCACCAACACCACTTTCTACAACTGCTTTTACCATTTCACTAGTGTTGAGGTTAAGTACAACATCCAGGTTGCTAGGTTCAATTCCCCAACTTTGTAAGGCTTGTTCAAACATCTGCTGTGCACCAGAACCAGATTCACGCATCACCCAACTTGTGCTGAATAATTCATCTAAATAAATCTCCGCACTTTGATACCAAGGGTGAGATTTACCCACAACAATTTGCAGGCGATCGCTTCCTACTTCGTCTTGCTCTAAAGATTGCTGTAACGATGGTTTAATATCCCCTGTAACCAAACCCAAATCATACATACCTACAGCAGTTCCTTCACAAATTTCTTCCGCATTTCCCAACTGACAATTTATAAAAATGCCTGGATATAACTGCTTAAACTGGCTAATTTTTTCGGGTAGCCAATAGTTACCAACCGTGAGACTTGCACCTATCTTCAATTCCCCCCGTTGCAGATTATTTAATTCCTTCAAGCCACGTTCTGTTAACTGTACATGGTCAAGAATTTTTTGCGCCTCACCTTGTAATAATTTGCCAGCATCTGTGATTTCAATATGACGACCAATACGATGAAATAACCTGACACCATATTCTGTCTCTAAAGTTTGAATAGCAGCACTGACTGCTGGTTGAGTAATATAAAGTGCTTCCGCTGCACGGGTAAAGTGCAGCATTTCCGCCACGGCTAAAAAAATTCGCAACTGTTCCAGCGTCACGTCGCTTCGCTCCGAATTCAAAATTCAAAATTCAAAATTAACAATCCTCGCAATTTTCATAAATTACGTGGCGTAATTTTGAACACCCTAAAAGATTATACGGTAAATTTAGCGGAAAACTGTAGATAACTGTCAATGTTCACAATTACGTGGTTGCAGTTATATCGGCATATCCATAAACTCAGTTTATGGATATAACAAAAAAGACTGTTTGCTCTTATTGATAAGTAGCCATAGAGTGAAACTATAGCTTTAGCGAAAGTGCTAACTACACTAACGATTTTCTGAAATTCCGAATTTTCCCCACTCGCAACCTCTATCTCACCGATATAGATGTTTGACAGTCACTACCATTGAGGAGAAACGACGCACCGATGAGAGAAATACTGACTGCTATTCCTACAGCACTCACGGCTTTTGCTGCTACCAATCTCGACGATATCATTGTTTTATCGCTGTTTTTCTCACAGGTAAATACTTGCTTTCGCCGACGTCACATCGTTATCGGTCAGTATTTAGGTTTTAGTGCGTTAGTAGTCGCCAGTTTACCCAGCTTCTTTGGCAAGTTTATCCTACCAGAATCTTGGATTGGTCTACTCGGTATTGTTCCAATCATGATTGGCATCAATCGTTTACTAAATCAAGAGACTAGCGATACAGAGGATTTAAATCCTCTTGAATCTTCGCAAGCTTGGTGGAGCAATTTCCTTTCACCCCAAACCTATGGTGTAGCGGCAGTTACCATCGCCAATGGTAGTGACAATATCAGTATTTATATGCCAATGTTTGCTACCAATACATGGGATAACTTACTTGTGATTTTGGTAGTTTTCTTCGTGATGGTAGGTGTGTGGTGTTATACAGCCTATCACTTAACTCAGATCAAGGCGATCGCTTCTGCAATTACTCGCTATGGTAATTCTTTAGTTCCCTTTATTTTAATGGGATTAGGTGTTTCTATTTTAATAGAAAGCCAAACGTTAGAAACTCCAGCCTTAGTTGTCGCTACCTGTGTAAGTATTGGTTCTTACCTGTTAATTTTAGGCAATAACATTTGGCGAGAAAATTATGGATTTTCTTTGGGATCATCTGAAGCCGAAGTTATACCTGGAGTTAGACAAAAATGAGCTTTTATACGTGCAAATTGCATCAACAGACAGATGAAATAATGCTCAATTAATACCTTAAATTAGGTAGTTAGTATCCGAAAAAATAATTTCTTAGGAGAAACACATGAAATTTTTCAAAAGCTCTCTTGTTAAAATTACGCTTGTTTGCTTATTGCTACTAGTAAACTTAATGATTGCTCAACCATCTTGGGCAGGAAAAAAATTAGCTAATGACCCAGACTATATAGAAATCACCAAATCACTAGAATCTGCTTTACAGGATAAACAAGCCCAAGGAGTTACACCAGAAATTGAGCAAAAAATTACTAATTTGAAATACCAAAAGTATATTTTGGAAAATAGTGAAGATCCTGTAGGAATTTGTCGCAATGAAACCAATAAAACACTGTTAATATACGGTGAGAAACCCAAAAAATCTACCTCAACCTACGACAATGAATTATATCTGCTCCCTAGTGGCGCAGAAACGGATGACGAGTGGGACTGTCAAGGTGTTTATATTCCTGGACAAGCTGCTACAGAAGAACAAGCAGCCACACCTGCTCAAGCTTTTAAGATTGTTCATGGAACTCGGTTAGTTGCGACAACCAACCCCGAAACTGGAGAAATTGAATTCAATCTTCCACCTGCGAAAGTTTTTAAATCAGGTGAAGTTAACTGGCTTATTCCTGAAAATTTGAAAGCCGCACTAGATGCTGGAATTACTACTGCGAAAATTGAGGATTAAGTGACTAGTACAGATGGAATAGGTAAATTCAGATAGATTCTTGAATAAAAACTATGAGTCAGAATTGTTCTGGCTCTTTTGTTTTCAATTTATATTATTATATGTTTAAACATATAGGCAAGTAAGTAATATATTAATTGCTGTTAATTCAATAAAAACAATTTATCAAATAATTTAAGCAAATCAATTACTTCGATGTAAACTTTTGAGAAAGAAGTCCACATTATTTTTTTAATGTTGTTATTTTTTGTAAAATAAATTAAACAGTGAAAATCTTGAATAACTATTTGAACACATAAATTGCATGAAGATAGAAGCAGAAAAATTAGAAGTGAAGAATTTAGAAAAAAAGAAGTATAGGTCAGACCGAATTCGGGATCACTTAGCAAATGAACGTACCTATCTAGCATGGATGCGGAGTGGTATTGCGCTCATGGGTTTTGGTGTTTTGATTGTGCGATTGCGAATCATTCGACCTCCATTAGCACCACAACCTCCTGGTAATGGTTGGAAGTTAGGTTTAGCATTTGCCTTAGTTGGTGTGTTAACAGTATTACTTTCAACTCAGCATTATTTCGCTGTTCGTCGAGATATTGATGAGGATACCTATCAACCGCCAGACCGTTGGATACTTATGGCGAGTCTAGCTGTGGTTCTCCTCGGTGGGGGCGTACTATACTATGTGTTCACAGTTCCTCTAGATTATTTGAGTAGTTATATTCTGGAGTGAAAGATTTACCTGTAATCTTTTTAGAGACTTAGCACTGCTACGTCTCTAAGTTATTTTTCACTCCTATGTCTGTTGAATATTTTTGAATTTGGCCTATGTCTGTTGAATATTTTTGAATTTGGAAATTTCTAATTGAATGCAGTTATTTCCAACTCTGGTGACATCTCTTTGCCCTGAAGGACGAAAGCTCTCTAAAAATCACTTTTTAGATTTCCTAGTTGTTCCCTTGCGGGATTTAGACTTTGACCTAGTATGTTGCTAAATATAATACATCTGACTCTTCTGTAAACGTGCTTCGCGCTGGTCACACAAGTCTTGGATGGTATATTGACTCAAAATAGTTTGTGCGGCAACATCTGCTTGCTGCCAAATCTCCGACACCAAAATTTTTTCCAAATTTTCTTCAGAAGGAGACTCTTTTTCTTTCTGTTCTCCATCCAACATAATCACGACCTCTAATAACGTTAATTGGCGAGGTTCACGCGCTAAAACAAAACCACCTTTAGAGCCACGTTGACTCTGTACAACACCCGCCCGCCGCAAACTGGAAAGTATCTGCTCTAGATAACGCTCTGGTATTGGATGCTTGGCAGATATGTCACTCATAGTTGTGGGTGTTTTGTGAACATAATGGTTGGCTAGTTCTAAAAGTGCCAATAGCGCATATTCCACTTTCGCAGACAGATCCAAGAGCGTATAGTTTTGTTTTTTTAAGCTATTTGTCATAATACTACTGTAAATTGATAAATTTATTGTATTTTAGCAGTTAGACGTTGATTTTCATCTATCTACCAACCAAGTAAACGATTAACGATCGCAGCAGTTGTATCCTCGTCGGGATTCTTCCTAATCAAGATATGGTGTGGGCGCAGAAATACTTTTTCACTGGGAGAAACAATAGTGCTTAGAAACATTTTCAACTAAAATACCCATTCTTATCTGTAATATTGAGGAATATATAAACGCACCCGCAGTTGATTCATTCTGCTACATTGATTAATAAATAAAATCATAGATAAACATTCACTTTATTTAAATGAGATGTCCATGCAAAGAAGATGCATCTAACCACAGTGGTAACTGTAGCGTTTTTAAGTGATTGAAACTAGAAAAAAGTTGCTGTGGTTTACCCCAAAGGTCTAAATCAAACCAACCATAGTTTTCTGTTGGCTTGAGCATCGCCGCGGTGATGTTGACCGTGATACTGTAGCGGGACACCAAACGAGAAATCAAAGGTTGACGCTGGTAATGCTGAGGTAACGAATGCGGCTATCAACGAAGAGGCAGGGGGAAAGGGGCAGGGAGCAGGGGGAAATGACCCCATCCAAGAGCCGTGGAGCGGAGCGGAACATGGGTCTGAGTCCCCCACTTATGTTAAGTGGTTCTCGTTCAGGTGGGGTCGAATCCCCCTTTCTGTTCCTTCTCCCCTGCTCCCCGCTCCCTTGCCTCTTTGTCAATTGGGGTGAGTTGAAGAAACTTCTGTTGTGGCATAAGAATATTCTGCGATCGCTACACTCAAAATGACTCACACTAAAAACAGTGACACAAAGGTTCTCAAAGAATGGTGTTTCCATCGATTCCAGATATCCGCCCACATACTGACTTTGGACTCCTTGGTTTAATCTACAGTTAGTCGATCTAAATTTAGTATGTACTAGATACTACAGATATCTAGATGAAATAGCAATAGGAAACACCATAATCCCGGTCAAGAATGTGTTATTTTCATAATTTTTAAGAATGCCACTAAATATCTTTAGACAAAGGAGTTGCACTTAAAGGCATAAAAAAGCGATCGCAGTGGATGATTCAGCATCTGCGATTGCCTACGGTGGGGCGTACCTGGAAAATTTTTAAATTTTATCTATAACCAGGGATGGCGTGGGGAATAAAAAATAGCAGATGGGTAGAAATCACCCAGCTGCTAGTGAGAAGGGAGTAACGATAACTCTGATTAACTAGCCAGCATGGACAAATTCTTTGGCAGCATTCTGGGAATGATTCACCGCTAAAGCAAACTCTTTGAGGACATCTTGCAATCTTTGGTTTATTTCTTCATCGAGTTGCACGCTACCATCTGGCTGGATTTGAATTTGCTTATCGACTGCGTACACTGTACTCAATATATGCCGTGCGCCTAATTCAGATAGCACAGGTTTTAAGGCATACTCTACTGATAATAAATGAGCAATTGTCCCACCTGTAGCTATAGGTAGCACAACTTTTCCTGCCAAAGCTTTCTGGGGTAATAAATCTAGAAATGCTTTCAGTACACCTGTGTAGGCTGCTTTATAAATGGGAGTTGCAATAATTACACCGCTTGCTTTTTCTAGGAGGGCTTTTGGTTTTTCTAACGCGAGACTATCGTAACGTCCATAAGCTAAGTCTTCGGCAGGTATATCTCGCACTGAGATTATATCTAGATTTAATCCTTGCTGCGATAGAGTTTTAGCAGCGTGTTCAAGAATGGCGTAGGTTCTGGAGGGGTGAGAGGGGCTGCCGGCGATCGCTAATATATTTGTCATGTTAGATAAGAGGCTTTGAGGTTTTTAAACGCAGAGGTACGCAAAGGGAAGCGCAGAGGTACGCGGAGTGTTTTTTAATCTACGGTGGCGATTTGCTGTTTGGGGAATTCTTGGTTGGCTACAACCTCGCCAAAGGGACTTAGTAGTTGTGGTTCTACTATTGGCTGATTGTCTAGGGGTAAACGAGGAAAAAGTAATTCTGCTACCCGATATGCTTCTTCTAGATGAGGATAACCAGAGAAGATAAAGGTATCGATACCTATTTCTTGATATTCCAGCATTCTCTGAGCAACGGTATCGGGATCGCCTACTAAGGCTGTGCCAGCACCACCACGCACTAAACCAATTCCTGCCCATAAATTCGGGCTAATTTCTAAGGCTTCACGAGAGCCGTTGTGTAATTCTTTCATCCGGCGTTGTCCTTCGGAATCCATGCGGGCGTAGGCTTGTTGCGTTTTGGCGATCGCATCCTCATCTACGTAGCGAATCAAATTGTTAGCTGCATCCCAGGCTTGGTTTTCTGTCTCTCGCACAATCACGTGGAGACGAATCCCAAAACGTAATGTTCTCCCTTGGGCTGCTGCTAACCGACGTACAGAGGCAATCTTTTGGGCAACTTGTTCTGGTGGTTCGCCCCAAGTTAAATATACATCTACGTGTTTGGCTGCAATTTCTTGAGCAATCGGGGAAGAACCTCCAAACCACAGAGGCGGATGAGGTTTCTGGATTGTGGGAAATAATAGCTTACCACTTTGGATATTCAGATAATCTCCCTGAAAATCAGCAGTTTCTCCAGCTGCAATCTCTCGCCAAACTGCCAAAAATTCATCTGTTAATCTGTAGCGATCGTCATGGGAAAGATGCAATCCATCTCCCGCCAATTCCACCGGATCGCCACCAGTGACGACGTTAATCAACAACCTTCCACCAGAAATGCGATCAAAGGTTGCTGCCATTCGTGCTGCTACTCCCGGTGACATCAACCCCGGACGAATAGCCACCAAAAACTTCATCCGCTTGGTGTGTGTCACCAAAGTTGATGCCAAAACCCAGGCATCTTCACATGAACGGCCTGTAGGTAGTAATGCCCCTGCAAAACCTAAATGATCTACTGCTTGGGCTATCTGCCGCCAGTAATCAAAGTTGACTGCCCGCCCGCCTATGGCAGTACCAAGATAGCGCCCTTCACCGTGAGTTGGAATAAACCAAAGTAGCTGCATGATATCTATGTCAGAGTAGCTGCAATATTTCCTGGTGCTTTAAATACGGTAATTTTATCAATCTACCGTATTATTTAATTCACTTTTAGACTATCGCACAGCCAGTTAAGCAAAGCAATACCTTTACAAAACTAAATACTGTTAGTCGGTAGAGTTTTAGTAGTTTAATGCTTGCGGTTTTGTGGTGGCTATGACATACTTGAGCTTGCAATTACATTATTCCTATAGACTTACCGTAGTTTATAGGTTGCTTCACAAATCTTGCTGCAAAGAATTAATCATGCTTAAAGATGCACAAGGACTAGTAGTTACAACAGATTCAGCCAATGCGATCGCAGCCATTAACCGTTTTATCGATCAGATGCTTGGTTATGGTAAAGATGCAGAAACAGCAGTTTTACAAGCAATTGCAGCAGATCCCACTTGTGCATTAGCTTATGCTTATGCGGCTGCTTATTATCTCACCCAAGAAAATCGCAAAGCTTGGCAGTTAGCTCTACCATATCTACAAACTGCACAACAGTATTGCACCAAGGTTACCGTCAGAGAACAGCTATATGTGCAGGCAATTTTAGCTTGGGCAAATCAAGAAATTGATGTAGCGATCGCCACTCATGAAGAGATTGCCAATCAATTTCCCCGTGATTTAATATCTGTGCAGCAGGGACAGTATCACTATTTTTATACAGGTAATAAAGAAAAATTACTAGAAATTGCCCAGAAGGTTTTACCTAGCAATCCCCAACAACATTATTTATATGGCATGGTGGCCTTTGGATTAGAACAATGTCACCAACTCAAAGCAGCAGAAAAGATAGCTCGTCAAGCGATCGCCTTAAATAGATATGATCCTTGGGCGCATCATGCGATCGCTCATGTCATGGAAACTCAGGGAAGAGTCGATGAGGGAATAACTTGGATGGAGAGTTTTGCAGATACCTGGGAAAACTGCAACTCCATGCTCTACACTCATAACTGGTGGCACATTGCACTGTATTATTTGCAGTTAAAAAACTACGAAAAAGTTCTCAAACTCTACGATACGCATATTTGGGAACGTGCTAACAAACAATCTCCTAAAGACCAAGTAGGAGCAATTTCATTATTATTGCGCCTAGAATTGCACGGTGTAGATGTGGAGAACCGTTGGCAAGGTATCAGTCCTTATCTTTACAGCCGGATTGATGAACACGCATTACCATTTCAGGATTTGCATTATATGTATGCCCTTGCCAAAGCCGGACACCATGATTGGGTGAAGCAAATGCTTCAGAGTATGCAGTATCACACTTTGAGTATTAATCCTTTCCTGCGACGGAGTTGGGTAGAGTTAGCAATTCCCGCAGCTAGAGGAATGGTAGCTCATGCCAAAGGCGATTTTAAAACGACTGTTGCAGAACTGAAACCTGTTTTACCACGCTTGCATGAGATTGGAGGGAGTCATGCACAACGAGTATTGTTTCAGCAGGTGTATACAAATGCGTTGTCGCTAGCTGAAAGACAGAGTTGGTTTTATGACATGACTGCTTGATGTAAAACCGTTAGCTTGAATCACATCAAGTAGAGAGTTTTACAACAAGTGTTGTCCATCCTTCTACTTTGCTTTCAGTAACTGAGAAGTTATCTGCAATACACCCTTATCAATAAAGAATGCTAAGATTGACCAACTTGTAGTTTTGCATAAAGTAAATAAATTTATATTTACGTGCAAAATACTACATTCTTTGTTAAATATACGCATTCTTATTTTGATGTGAGGTCATATCATGAAACGCATCGTGGCATTTTCTCTCGAAAATGGTGATACCGTCTTAATAGAAGTCGATGAACCAGTACCAGGAGATGAGCGTATCGGTTTGCGAGAGGAAATTGTGCAAAAGGCTACACAAACTTTTGAGTCTGCCTTAGATAAAGTAAAACCTGTAGCCAATGCCATAATGACCAAGGTGCGTAGCCTTCCCCAGCCTGCGGATGAAGTAGAAGTCAAGTTTGGTATCAAAATTAGTGCTGAACTTGGAGCAGTAGTTGCTTCGGGTAGTAGTGAAGTAAACTATGAAATTACCCTGAAATGGAAACGAGAGTCAGGGTATGACCATGCTGCTTGAATCATCTATTGTCAGGATTTTCTCTAACAACAGCAAAGTTACTGGTGCTGGTTTTTTAGTTTCTCAAAGGCATATCCTTACCTGCGCTCATGTGGTGTGCGATAGTTTAGGAATTAACAGAACAACTATAGAAAAACCTGACGAACTTATTACCTTAGACTTTCCATTAGTAGCAACTAAACAATACCTAAAAGCTAAGGTAGTTTTCTGGCAACCTGTAAATCCCTATGCAGAGGTAGAAGACATTGTAGGATTGGAGCTAGAAAGTAATCCTCCACAAAAAGTTCAATCTGCAAAATTAATTAAATTAGACAATTTGTGGGGACATTCTTTTCGAGTATTCGGTTTTCCAGCAGGACAATCCAATGGGGTCTGGGCTTCTGGGGTTTTACGAGGACGAGGAGCTAACGGTTGGGTGCAGTTGGAAGATTTGAAACAATCAGGCTATAAGCTAGAGGCTGGTTTTAGTGGTGCGCCTATCTGGGATGAAGAATTACAGGGTGTAGTCGGAATGGCAGTAGCAGCAGAAATGAAGCGCCCAGAAACTAAAGTTGCCTTTATGATTCCTATGGCAGTATTGAATAAGGTATTGTCTAAGCTAAGTGAGCAAGAAACTCAGAATTTAGAATTGATAAATACTACAAATAACCAACAAGAAGCATCAGAAAAGAGTATTGCACAGCTTTTAAACTACCACAAATTTGGCTTAGTTGACTATAGCAAACTACAAGAGCTACTTGCAGCAGGAAAATGGAAAGAAGCAAATCAAGAAACCGAGGCTGTAATGTTGAAAGTAGCAGGTAAAGGAGAGAAAAATATTCTTGATAGGAAAGATATTGATAATTTTTCATGTACTGTTCTTTATGAAATAGATCAGCTATGGATTCGATATAGTTTGAATCGTTTCGGTTTCAGTGTTCAGAGACGCATCTGGCAAAGTCAAGAAGTGAAGCAAAATTTTCTGCGTTTTGGCGAATCCGTAGGATGGTACAAAAACAATAACTGGCTAAGTTATGAAGATATAAACTTTGTTCTAGTAGAAAATAGTACTTTTGGATACCTACCTGTAGTGTTTTATAACAAGGAAGAGGCAGCCATAAAATATGAAATACAACTGAATTGGGTAAGGTTTTTCAACTTATTTATGGTCGGTATATTTTCTCGTTTAGAAGTTTGTGGATATTAATATATTAGGATTATTCAAATATTATGTTGCTTAAAACTATCTTTATTCGTTTCTATAAATCTTTTAATTTTGATTATATTAAACAAAATGATCAAGAACCCGATCCATCAAAAAGTTGGGATTTTATAGATGATAAATGGTATCCATATATAGAAGTTTCTATAGAGACAGCCACTAAAGTAACAACAATTGTTGGAGCCAATGAGTCTGGTAAGTCTCATTTATTGAGCGCTATAGAAAAAGCTATTTCGGGAAAATCACTTATTTCAGGTAAGGATGCCGAATTTGAAGAAATTAAACGCGAAGATTTTTGCCGATATTCACATTTCTTTAGTATTAAAAAAGGTGAATTAAAATTTCCTGGTTTTGGTACTGAGTGGATAGACGTTTCTCAGCCAGATCAACAAAAAATAAGAGAATGTTGCAATCTGCCTGATGAAATTACATTTAATAGTTTTTTATTGTTTCGAGTAAATAAAAATGATTTAAATGTATATATTAAAGATAAAGATAATTACAGACAATACAAAGTAGCACAAAAATACTTAGAGTCTATCTCAAGCATTTTACCCAACATATTTAGAATCAATTCACAAGTTGCGCTTCCTGCAAGTATACCAATTAGAAGGCTTATAAATCAGAACAAAAAAATACAGTTAGCCGACAATGATATAATACAAACAAAACTTGAAATTTTTGAAAGACAACAAAGAAATGAAATACTTAAATTAATAGAAAATCTTGTTGAGAATCCTGATAGTTTAAATGAAAAAGAAGGAATATCTGCAAGTCAACAAATATCTAAATATCGAGATGAAATAACTTCTAAGATAGTTGCTGAACTTACAAAAGGAAAGAATCTTTTAAAAAAGCAAGATAAACGATTTAAATTAGCTTACGATTTGCTATGTGATGTTTCTGAAGTAGATCCAGAAATTTTGTCTGACCTCGCTGAGGCTCTAATAAATGGTAAAGAGGGGTATGCTAATGGAATTATTGAAATGATTAATTCTCGATTAGCAGAAAGATTAAACTTTCCTCGCTGGTGGGTTCAAGACCAAGAATTCTGTTTGAGAATAGCACCCAGAGACTATGATCTAGTATTTACTATACGAGATAAAACTGGGACTGAATATTCTATTACTGAACGCAGTAATGGACTGACATATTTTCTAAGCTATTTCATCCAATTTTTATCGCATAAACCGCATCCCGAAAAAAATGAAATCTTGCTGATGGATGAGCCAGATGCGTATTTATCTAGTCAAGCACAACAGGATCTGCTGAAAATATTTGATGCTTTCTCAAATCCTCAAGATGGTTCGCACATCACTAGACCTATTCAAGTAGTGTATGTAACTCACTCTCCTTTTCTTATTGACAAAAATCATGCGGAAAGAATTAGAGTTTTAGAAAAAGGGAAGAATGACGAAGGAACAAGAGTAGTTAAAGATATTGCTAGAAATCATTATGAACCACTGAGATCAGCCTTTGGTGCATTTGTAGGCGAAACAACTTTAATTGGTAATTGTAATTTAATGGTTGAAGGTGCTGCTGATCAGATTTTAATTGCAGGAGCAGCAACATATCTACGTAATTGCACAGAAACCAAAATAGAAACGTTGGACTTAAATACTGTAACTATAGTCCCTGCTGATTCTGTATCTCAAATTCCATATCTGGTATATCTTGCTCGTGGTAGAGATGTTGAACAACCAGCAGTTATCGTACTTCTGGATAGCAATCAAAGTGGTAATAATGCAAAAATTCAATTAAGAAAAGGCGTGCCTAGTAGAAAAAATTTACTACCAGAAGAGTTTATAATTCAAATTGCTGAGATGCAATCAGGCATAACTTTATCTCACGGTATTACATTGACAGACTTAGAGGATTTAATTCCTCTACCAATTTGCGTAGAAGCAGCGCGAAGACATGCAAAGGAAGTATATGGGGCAACAGATAAAGATGTTGCTCTCATCAAAGAAGATACTGTTTTAAAGAAAATTATAGATGGAAAAACAATATTCGATGCTATGGAAGCTTGCTTTCGAGAAAAGTTGATTTCTAAAGAAGTATATATTGATAAAATCAGCTTATCAAGAAGTGTCATTAATTTAATTAATATACTTAATTTATCTCGGAAAAATGGGGGGAAAGATAGCCTTTTTAGTGAACTAGCGATATTTGAAACTAATTTCAAATTTCTATTTAAGTATTTAAATGATAAGATACGTAAAGCTAGAGAAAAACTAACTGATGAGAGTATTTCAGATAGGGTAGAGAGATATAAACGACGTTTTTTCAGAGATTATCCACTATCTACTAGGCGTGAAGATGCAAGAAATTTACTAGCAACAATAGAAGATTTATTGCTAGAAGAAACAGAAGAAACTGGAAGGATAAAAAAGCAAATTCAAAATTTACTCCATACTTATAAGCTCGAAATAGAAATGTATAAGATTATAGAGAGAGATGACTATGAGGAATTCAAAAAGGGTTTAGACAAAATTAAGTACGCAGGTAGAGTTGTTAGCCAAGAAAATAAATTTAATCAATAGCTGCATAATCAGATTGGCTAATTTGATTGGAAAGCTATCAAAAATAATACTTTTGGAAAGTCTATACCATATCAAGACAAGCTAACACAAGAGCGATCGCTGTAAATCTGATTTAATATTTGATAATCTTCCAATCTCACTGCGGCAAAACGTCTGACTCCGAACTGTTTCATCACTTTTTGCAACTCTGCATCTGGTTGGAGTAATGCCAACTGCATTTGCTGAATTAAAGATATACTTAGACGCTGTGCTACTACCAATGGTGGCATTGGAGAAGGCCCCAGCACTTCCACCACACGCAAATGCTGTGATAATTCAGGAAAATCCTTTAATTCCTGTTCTAGCACCACACTATCAATCGCTGCACAATCTGCCAATCCCTCAACTACCCAGCGAATTGAACGCTGATGTGAACCTGATTGTAGCGTTTTGCCAAAGAAATTTTCAGGATATTTTTCTGGAACTAATTTATGAGAAAGTAAATTATAACCACTATTAGAACCCAGGTCATTATAACAAAATGTTTTTCCTGCTAAATCTGTAAACTTTCTGGTATTACTATTAGCATTGACAATAACATCTGCATAGTAAACAGGGCAGTTGCTATATCGCGATGATTGCATTACTGGCGCAACTAAAGTCTGAAATTGCTTTGAAACTATTTGACTATAGCGAATTAGTGGCAATCCACAAATAAAAGCTAAATCTATTTGATCTTGAAATAAGAGGGCATCTTCTAAGGGATCATATTCACTTTGTTGTAGTTGGAATTCTATTTTTAAAACACGATCTAAATAATCTGCGATCGCCTGATAAAATTCAAACCAATTGGGAGCTAGATAAGATGTAATTTGCAATCTTTTATATATAGTCATTTTTGTTCTACAACAGTTTCATGTTGAAAAAATCGACTTAAATTTTTTCCAGATAAATAATGTATATATACAAATCCGAGACTGGCAAAGGTCAACAACATAATACCGAAAACTATTGTGTATGCTTTAATGTGCCACCATAGCTGCTTTAACAAATCTGTACCAAGTAGTAATATCTTCCACAAGAAATAATCATTTACTTTTTTAGCGTCTTGGATGTTGATGTGTTGAGCTAATGCCATTTCGATTTCTGCCTTCAATCTAAATAAAGAACGGTAATCCGATAACCTTAATGTAGATTATAATATATATTATCTAAGTTCGTCAAAAAATATGAATAATTGACGTTAATAATTTTTGAGATAAAATTCATATATTCTCAGTCAATAAAACTTCAATAACCATAAAGTATAAAACTCCGGGTTCTTGAAGAAGCCGGAGTTATTCTATACCAACTTATTTTTTCAAACAAATGGGGTTTTTCCTCAAAATGGACGGCTACCCGCTAAACTTATCCGTTTCATCACCCGGCGCTGATTGGGATCAAATGCTTGACGATAATGCAAAGTTGCTTGATTATCCCAATAGACAATATCGCCTACAGACCATTTGTGTTGATAATAAAACCGAGGTTGATGTAAATGCGATCGCAGCTGTTCAATTAATTCAGATCCTTCTTGCGGATCTAGACCAACAATTTCTACTTCTGTGGCGTAATCTAAATATAAAATCTTTTTCCCGCTTTCTGGATGTGTCCGTACTAGTGGGTGAGGAAATACAGGACTAATTAGAGGAATACTCTTATCTAGACGGTATTTAGAACGAGGTGTATTTGGTTTATTTAAAAAGGGATTGTATGTAATCAACTGCAAATCTGCAATCCGACGCTTTGTAAACTCATCCATAGTTTCATAGGCTAAATTCAGATTTAACCAGTAAGTATCTCCGCCTTCAGTGGGTACTTCCAAAGCATAGAGTAAAGAACCACTGGAAGGATAAGGAGTCCACTTATGATCAGAATGAAAACTTAGCTCACCAGTTCCAGTATAGCCACCATCAACATTAGAAACGGGAATTATTACGGGTGTGACTCCTGGCTGAGAAGCAAGAACTGGGATATCATCTGGCGGGACAAATAGAGAACCAAAATGAAAAGCAAAGTTTAAGAATTGCTCATCATTCAGGTTTTGATTTTTGAAGATAAGGATGTGGCGTTCAAGTAATGCTTGTTTCAGTTGTAAGATAACTTCAGGTTTAATTGGCTGACTAGCATCAAGTCCAGTGACAACAACGCCTAGCGGTGCATTAATTCCAGTAATTTGAAAGTTATTTAAGGTGAGTGTAGACATAATCAACTATTAAAATCTTCCACAATTTCCAAATAATAACTAGTAATTCATACCCCAAATATTATTGTTTTGCAAGCACTTCTTGAGGAGTGATTTCGGCATATTGTTCAGGAGTCAAGAAACCATCTCTCACATTTACCTTCTTAGGTATCAGTCCCAAGCTGTACCATTTATCTGCAACTTCTTGTTGTTTATTAATAATGTTTTCGGTAATTGGTATAAGCGTGAAATCATACTTTTTGTGCATAATCTCTAATGTAGGTGGATCAAGTTGAGTTATTGCAGAGAGCAATTGGGAAAGTTCTTTAGGATTATTCTTAGACCAATTTTGGGCTTTTTGCAGTTCTTCTAGAAAGACTTTGATGACTTCTCGATTTTCTTGATAGAATTTGCGGTTTGTGGATATAAAGTTGTTAGTATCTCGCAAGCCATTACCACCATCAGTTAAAACCCGCGCCGTGTTATTTTGGACATTTCTTGTAACAAATGGTTCCCAAATAAACCAAGCATCTACCTTCCCTTGACTAAATGCTACATTAGCATCTGGAGGCGCTAGTCCGACTGATTCTATATCACTGAGCTTTAAACCTTCTTTTTCTAAGGCTCTAAGTATAAGATAATGACCAATTGATGCTTTTTGAAAAGCTACTTTTTTACCTTTTAAATCTTTGATACTTTGAATAGGAGAGTTTTTAGGAACTAACAGTGAAACTGCTTGGCCATCAGAAGAGTTAGCGGGAGCATCTCACCTTTGCAAAAATATCAGGTAGTAAGCTGACCATTGAGATAAGCAGATCGAAGTTGTAGCATCCGAGGTACGTTTTCTAATTTCCACTGTGCGCCGGAAATTTTTAAACGTTTACCAATCTGTTTCACAGCTGATTCCACAGCGCCAGAACCAATAGAACATAAACCTTCAGTAGAAAAATACTCGTAGTTAACTATTCGTCCTGAATGCTTTTTAAGATAGCTGATAAAATTTTGTGCAGGCTTTTTTTTCAAATCAACAAATAGTGCGATCGCTAAATCTAGCTGACCTTGCCAAAGAAATGTTTCTGCGGCTTTAAGACGTTTGAGTGAACCACCAACCTTGTACAGGTTCTCTTTGAGATGATACCAGTCTAAAATTTCCTGTCTAATAGCAGTGCTGCCAATTTCTTTAAACAGATTCCAGAC
>NZ_WBKL01000192.1:0-5219 GCF_015714705.1 Nostoc sp. NZL
CCTTGGAGAGTTTGTAACAGTTGCCCCTTGAGATTCCGCAACTTCACTGTCCTGTCTGAACTGGCAGAGGCAATGGTTTCACCGTCAGGACTAAATGCCATGCCCCAAACCGAACTGCTATGGCCTTGGAGAGTTTGTAACAGTTGCCCCTTGAGATTCCGCAACTTCACTGTCCTGTCTGAACTGGCAGAGGCAATGGTTTCACCGTCAGGACTAAATGCCATGCCCCAAACCGAACTGCTATGGCCTTGGAGAGTTTGTAACAGTTGCCCCTTGAGATTCCACAACTTCACTGTCCTGTCTGAACTAGTAGAGGCAATGGTTTGACCGTCGGGGCTAAATGCCACACTATTAACCGTACTGCTATGATCTTCTAGTCGGTTACGTTCCTTGACTCCATAAATTATCTGCTGGAGTGTGGCTACTGCCAAAACGCGGGTATCTGGTTCTACATTTTTATTTAATGTTTTGAGTTGTTTTCCTACCTTCAAGCCTTCTACTAAAGCATAAAGTTCTAAATTTGCTGCCATCAGGTTTTGTGATTTTAAGCTTTGGGCGAGAATTTCGGTATTTATCCGACTTTTATCCGCATCTGCTTTAGCGGCAGTGACTTCCTGTTCTTTTACCTTTGCAAAATCTCGTTGCTTTTCAGCGTCTACCTGTCTGTCCTTAGCTAATTGTTCAGCAGTTTTTGTTTTATCAAGTGCATTTGCTAACTCTATTCCCTTTTCTTCAGCTAATTGTTGTGCAGACTTTGCTTGCTCCTCTCCTTTTTTAGCTCTTTCACTCTGCTGATTAGCAATGCGCTTTTGCTTTTCTGCCTCCCGGCTTTGTTCCTCTGCTTTTTTCTGCTGTGTTCGCGCATTTTTAGCCTGACGCTTTGCTTCATTGCGTTGACTTTCTGCTTCTAGACGCTGTTGTCCTTCTTTATCGCGAGCATCTTCGGCAATCAAACGTTGGCCATTCACATACACAGCCACTCCCGTCGTCATTAAAACCGAAAATACTACCACTACCGCCGCCACATAAAGCAGTGCAGGTTTAAGCTGTTGCCACCTATCCTGCAAGTTAAACGGCAAATGTTTATTAATCCACTTATAATCAAAGACTTGCCGATAGATTTGATTCCGCACCCGCAAAAGATTATTCTCTCGCCGCACTACCCCCGACAGTTTTAAGTGAGATTTAGCTAAAGACTGTTCCTCATCCACAACCGCCCGCTTACCCCAGCGAATCTCGCGGTAAATGGTCAAAACCTCGCGGTCTGGTGCGCGTTTAGTCATCATATCGCGGACAAACTGCAAGTTATTATCTTGCTCGCTCATTGCGCCAAAAAATGTGCGGCTAACTATTTTGTCTATATCTCTACTCCGGGGAAACGCGATGAATCGCGTCTCTACAACAGGCTCCTGACTCTCGGCTAACAAGGCACCACAGAGACGCTGCGTTAAATATGGGTGTCCTGCCGTCCACTTCAACACCTGGCGTAATATCTGGTTGGCTTCATTGCTAGGTAATCCTAATCCCTCAGCTAAGGGTAAGGCTTCGTCAAAGGTAAAATCAGTTAAATCGACACGCTGTCCAATATTAAATGGTGTGCGCTTGGCATCGCTGATTAAATCGCCGGGAGTCGCTACCCCCATTAAGACAAAAGAAAGCCGCCCAAATTCAGGATTAGTAGCACGGGCAACATAGAGATAACGAATTGCGATAAAAAAATCATCGGTAAAATCCAGGCTGAGGGTAGAGTCAATTTCATCGACAAAAATCACAACTTGTCCTTCAACCTCGGCCAGCAAAACCCTCTCAAAAAACTGTGTCAGCCGTTGCGATACTCCCAGATGTTCGTGTTCTTGCCACCAACTCACCACATCTGTATCAAACATGAGTTGGTCTTCCAGTTTGACCAAAAAGCCAAAATACCACTGTTCGACTGTAACATTTGCCCCCAATTCTTGAAGGTCAACAATTACTGAGCTAATCCCCTCCTCCGTTAGTGTTTGCGCCGTGCGTACCATCAAGCTGGATTTACCCATTTGGCGCGGCGTGAGGACATAAGCGAAAGTTGCCGAGCGACATAAACCGAGCAATTCTTCATCGGCTTGACGAGGAATGTAAATGCCACCACCAGCTTGCACAGTTCCGCCGACGGTATAAATAGTTGGTTCGGCCATGCTCATCCCACCTCCCTGGTTCCCTGACTCTGACAGGGAATGCCTATAAGGAGGCTCTGCCTCCAGACTTTATAATCAGAGGCAGAGCCTCTGTGAGAGCATTCCCAGTCGGAGACTGGGAACGAGGTGACAGTCTCGCCTACAGTGTAAATGTTTGGATTAGCCACGCAGATGCTCCCGGAAATAATCGGTGTAAAGTTGACAACGGGGAAACACTATACGCCCTTCCCGGCGCACTAAACCTGCACCCCGCAAGCGGAAAAAAATACGCTCATCTACACAGGTGTTCTGGCGAATTACTTGGAACATACCCTGAACCAACTCCTGTTTGTTATGCAACCGAAAGAGGTGGTTACGTAGATGATTGCCAAAGGGGCCATTATCTGCGATCGCATTGGCAAATAGTTCGGTAGGATAGAGGCGATCGCTAGCTACTGAGTAAAGTGCAAGCCTTACTAAGTAAGGATGTCCACCTAGCAACGCTATTAATTGCTTTTCTTCGCTGGCGTTGAAGGGTGAACCATGACGGCGGTTTAAATCAGCAACCTGTGCTGCTGTAAAATCTTCTAAATCAATTACTAGTCCAACATTAAACGGGGATTGGTTGAGATTATCAATTAGCTGGTAGGGTTCGGTGGAAGTAACCAGCGCTAAATCCAGTTGCTTCCAGATGGGATTAGTGGCGCGGCTATTGTGCCAGCTTCGCAGCATTCCAAAGAAATCAGAGCGGAAATCTGTATCAAAGACCCTTTCAACTTCATCCATCGCTAAGACAATGGGGTTGCCAAACTCTTTAAGCAAATAGCGGCCGACATAACGAGTACAACGCTGACTATTGCCCAAGGGCATATTCCAATACTCATCAACTTTGTCAGTCATTTCCAGTTCATCGGTTAACCAAGTACAGAACTGGCGAAAGAAAAGGTCAGCATTAGTTAAGGCGGCTTTATCAAACAATTGGAAATCCAGCAAAGCAACCCGCTTCCCTGCATTCACAGCAGTATTAATTGTGCGGATTAACAAGGAACTTTTGCCCATTTGCCGGGGGCCTTTAATTGTAATTGTCACACCCTGCCGCTCAATAGTCTGCAAGGTAAGTGCATCTGATGAGCGTTCCATGTAAAAAGCAGATTGCGATTCCATTGTCCCTTCCGGCATTTCCAGGGAGACTGGCTGTGCTGAAGGAAAGGGATGGGGTAGGAGTGACGGCTGACTCATCTGGAGTAAGTCTGCTTTCGATTTTTCTTCACTGATAGCCAATGAACCGCCAGAGACAGCCTGTAATAACTCTGCAATCAGGCGCGGCGTATCTTCTGCATCTTTCCAGAATGCCCAGTTAAT
Source organism: Nostoc sp. NZL (assembly GCF_015714705.1). Taxonomy (NCBI): domain Bacteria; kingdom Bacillati; phylum Cyanobacteriota; class Cyanophyceae; order Nostocales; family Nostocaceae; genus Nostoc; species Nostoc sp. NZL. The sequence goes on from NZ_WBKL01000192.1 coordinate 3,516, forward strand.
GCCATTTAAGTAAGCACTCAAGGGATACAGGAACGGTTCTTGATACGCCAGACGCACTGGGAGAATTATCGGTCGTCCTTCTTGTGATTTTGCCAAGTGGTGTGCCGTCTCTATTTCTGCTACCACCATCTCGCTACTGGTTGACAAGCCTGAAAGGAAAGTAATCAGAAAATCAGCTTGGCGGATTTCTGCTTCAATACATTCAGCCCAGCGTGTGCCAACGGACATGGTTTGGTCGATAAAGACTTTGTGCTGCTGCGATAGCGCCTGGAAGACTTGCAGCGCTACTGGTTCATCGGGGCTAGCATTACGCTTATAGCTGATGAAGATGCGTTTAGCCTGTGAGTTTAACATTACTATTAACCTTGTCTTCCTTCGGCTTTTTGAGTGGAAAAGCTTATGTAGTTGGGAGTCAATTTTGTATAGAAGTTGGGTAATTCTGTGCTTTGTCATCCAAGGGCATTTTTTCCCTATTTTGAGGATTAGCTGGACAAATTAAGATTTTATTTACAGTGCTATCAATTAGTTACACTTTACTACAGTGCAGTTACAGGAAATTACCAACGGCACAAAAAAATTGTTCGCGGAGTTAAAAAGCTAGTTAACGGAGCTAAAAGACTCGTTTTGAATATCCGACTATTAGTGACAACTTTAAGGCTGTTTTATAACTCTTACGAGATAAAAATCAGAAACTTTTGTTGTGATTAGTTTTTATAAATTTAGGTGTAGGTTGGGTTAAGGAACGTAGATGCAAAGCGGCTTCCCGCAGGGTAACCCAACATCAAGAATCCTTGATTTTGTTGGGTTCAACTTTGTTCAACCCAACAAATATTTTATTTTTTAAGCTATAGAACTTAAGCGGACAAATATTTTTGGCAATCAATATCAATCTTCTGCCCGCAACAACCAAAAGCCGCTATAAGTCATCCCAGAATCATCTGGTTGCACTAACAAAAAATGCAATCCTCGGCTTTGCTGTTTTCGTTGTTCATATGTTTGGGCTGCTGTTCTAACTTCTGGATCTTCAAAAGTGGCAACAATCCACCTGTCAACTAAGCCAGCCTCTAATACTAAGCCATCCGGTGCGCCAGATATGTAATTCAAGCCTACGGGACGGGCTTGCTGCAACCACCTTGCTAGGCGCATCGATTGCCGTCCACCATAAATTACGATACCAGGGACGGGCACTGTTGACGCTAAACCCAAATTGATGGGTTTGAGATGTTCTGGGATGTGCAAAATGGGAATGGGGCGATCGCTAAACCTCGTTTCCACATCACTAGCAGCTAAACTCGCAAAACGCCATTGTTCTCCCCAGAGGTTTTCTGGTAATGGTACTGGGGGTGGTTTATCCACCGCTGAAGGATACTGCTTTTCTTGTAACCACTGCTTCAACGCCAAAGTGTGGCGGGTAGGTACGACATTTATACTTAAATTGCGTCCCGCCGCCTCAATTAAGCTTAGTGACTGAGGACGAAATACCTGGATCACATCTGGCAATTTTTCACCTGCGGCTAACTCAAGTTGAGCAGCCACCCAACTCGAATTTGCTGCTGACTGGAGACAGCTAGCTTCATACTCAAAGCTGCGAGTTGCATCACAAATCAACAATTCCCATAAAATTTGTCCAGATGCATCTGGCAATGGACGACGATAAAAATCAACTTGCCAAATTTTCATTATGTGGGGAGTGGGGATGAGGGG
>NZ_WBKL01000034.1:0-50175 GCF_015714705.1 Nostoc sp. NZL
CTTAAAAAGCATTCAGGACGAATAGTTAACTACGAGTATTTTTCTACTGAAGGTTTATGTTCTATTGGTTCTGGCGCTGTGGAATCAGCTGTGAAACAGATTGGTAAACGTTTAAAAATTTCCGGCGCACAGTGGAAATTAGAAAACGTACCTCGGATGCTACAACTTCGATCTGCTTATCTCAATGGTCAGCTTACTACCTGATATTTTTGCAAAGGTGAGATGCTCCCGAAAGGTACTTTGCTAGATTGCCTTAAAAGGCTGTCTTGCCAAGATTTCGCCTCGGCTTCATTTGTTGGAACGGTGTGAGTGGCAACAACAATAGTTTCTAACCATTTGGTAACGGTTAAATCTCGACCTTTGGGAATTCGTGTTTCTAGCTGTTCTCTGATGCGTTCAATCTGAATTTCAAGTTTACGGCGACGTTGAGCAAATTTTTTAGCGTCTTCCTCTTTCTCGTTGATTTTGCAACCATTTTTGAGCAAATAGCTGATGGCGCAACGAGTCAAGTTATCTTCTGTATTGCGGTAAGTCTCAAATAAATTCTTTGATAAATTGCGATCGCTATCTGAGTTTTGAGCTTTTTTGCGCTTTTTAGCTTTTTTTACATTTGTTGATGGAGTTTCAGCAGTATTGAGAGAAGAAAATTGAGCCAAAATTTCAGCAGCTTTAGTGCGAAGACTATCTAAGCTGACACCACTACTTTCTAGCAATTCAACATCACTGTTGAGCATTTCCAACCAGCGAATTTTGCCTTCTAGTTGGAACTGCGATCGCTTCATTAGGGCAAACCATGATTTATAGATGTAGTTCACCAATGCGATCGCACTCGTATAAAACCGTCCAGGCTGACCAATAAACCGAGGGTCAGTTTTCAAAGGTTCACAGAGTTCTTTGACAGTACTAGTGGGGTGTTTGCCCTTTTGTCGCCAAGTCTCAAACTCTGGATGTTGATTTACCTGACGTAGTAATTCATTAATCAGTGGCGTATTTAACTCCGCCATCAACTTCCATAGTTGATGGCGTGATGATTCTGAGGCTATAAGACGACACTGAATAGTGATTTGGCTCATCGCTTTAAAACAATATTGTCTAATACTAACACAATTGTATTAAACAAGTCTTCTGTAAAATAAATTGTATGCAGGAGACATTTTTTACAAGCAAGGAAGCTGCTGAAATCACAGGCTGCACCCTTCGTCAGCTACAGTATTGGCGGGAGAGAGGGGTGATTGTTCCTGTAATCAGTGATACTGGGACAGGACGTAGTATTTATTACTCAAAGTCTAATTTGTTGGAACTGGCTGCAATGTCATATTGGCTATCTGTGGGGTTAAGTTTTGACATAGCCAGCACCACGCTGAAAAAGCTGAAAGACCAAGAGCCGGAGTTATTTACTTCAGGTAAAGGCAAGCGGTTTATGTTGTTGTCCCAAGCACAGGAGCGATCGCTTGAGCTTGTAGAGTTTGACAGAAAAAAGGCGATCGCATCTTTGGATGAAGGTAAGCCTGTAATTCCGGTGTGGTTGGACGAAATTTATCAAAAGTTGGCGCTGAAGTTGGGAAAAAGTTAAAACTTCTGGGATAAAGCGGAAAAAACACTGACGCTGAGGGCTTCGTGCTAACTTTGGTAAGACAGGAGTGATTTGATGAGCGACTTTAGCAAAGAGACAGACGCACGTATTAATATTGATGACCTTCTCCGCCAAGCAGGATGGAACCCGGCTGATAAATCTCAGGTAATAACTGAGGTTTCGGCTCAAATGGCAGATGGAAGAAGAGGTAGAGCCGATTATCTACTACTTGACCAAAGGGGTCGTCCCTTGGCTGTGATTGAAGCTAAGAAGCGTGCGATTGAGCCTTATGTTGCTAAAAATCAAGCACTTCCCTATGCTCGGAAGTTGGCAGCACCGTTTATTTTCCTCAGTAATGGCGAACTGATTTATTTCTGGGATTATCAAAACGATGATGCCCGGATTGTCAATTCTTTTTTCTCACGGCGAGATTTAGAACGATTGCTTGAGATGCGCTCAACCCGTCAACCGCTAGCTACTATTGAAATTCCTGAGTATTACACTCGACAGGGAGAAATTCGTTTAGTCCGTCCCTATCAAAGGGAAACTATGCAAGCTATTGACCATGCGGTTGAATTGGGAAAGCGGCGATTTTTACTCGAACTGCCAACTGGAACAGGTAAAACTGATTTAATTTGTCTGCAATTAAAACGCTTAATTCAATCGGGATATGCAGAAAAAATCCTGTTTTTAGTGGATAGAGAACAATTAGCAAAACAGGCACTAGAAGCAATTCAAGATGTTTTAAATCAGTATGGTAGCTACTGGCTCAAGCCGAGTGTTATCCGGCAAGAGCAGCAAATTACAGTTTGCTTACTCCAAACAATGATTAGCCGTTATCGGGAGTTTACTAGCGGCTATTTTGATGTTGTTGTGGCTGATGAATGTCACCGTTCGATTTATGGTATTTGGCAGACGGCACTTACTCACTTTGATGCGTTCCATATTGGTTTAACTGCTACGCCAGCAGCTTACATTGAACGGAATACTTTCGATTTCTACAACTACCGCAATGAGCAGCCAGATTTTACTTACTCTATTCAAACAGCATTTGAACAAAAGTATCTTGTCCCCTATCGGTTTGCCACTGGTATCACTGAAATTATTGCTGAAGGTGCTGAAGTTGATGAGGTTTCTTATGACCCAGTAGACTTTGAACGCAAGTGGACTAATGAGGCGAGTAACCGCCTAATGATGCAGGAATTTGATAGACTGGCTTGGGAGAATTATCAAGAATTAGCACCAGGACAAAAGATTGGGCCTGGTAAATCAATAGTATTTGCTTTGACAAAAAATCATGCGGCGCGGTTGACAAGATATCTGAACGAGTTACATCCAGAATGTAAGGGGCATTACGCTGAAGTAATTACAAGTGATGTCTCTAATGCTAATGATTTAATTCGCCAGTTCAAATATGAGGATTATCCACAAGTTGCAGTCAGTGTTGATATGCTCAATACTGGCTTTGATTGCCGGGAAGTTTTACATTTAGTTATGTGTCGGACAGTGCGGAGTCCAATTCTTTATCAGCAAATTCGTGGACGGGGGACAAGGACTGCACCACATATTGATAAACGCAAGTTTGTTATTTATGATTTCTTTGGAAATCACGAATATTTTAATGATAGCGATACTGATATTTATGCTGAAACTGGTCGAGGTCATGTATCAATTAGAAGCAACCAGCAACAATCCCGTCCTCGGTCAGAATTAATTGAATTAGGACTGAAGGATAGATGGCAGCAATATGTCAGTTATGTAGAAGTAGGTACAGAAGGGGAACGGGTTGATAAACGGGATTATGTCACTAACTGGGAGCAAACTATTCAATCTGCTGTAAATAATGATCCAACACTCCAGAAAATCCGGGATGGAGAGTTGTTGACGGAAAGAGAAGAAACGGAACTGGTACAGCGCTTGAATACACCCCGGTACTACTTTAATGAAGAAAACCTGCGGCGAGCTTACCGCAATTATAATGGTAGCCTGATTGATTTTATTCGGGCTGCATTGGGAATATTAAAGCTTAAAAGTCACGAGGAATTACTAGAAGAAAACTTTAGAGCTTGGTTGGTTTCTCACTCTTTCGCACCAGCCCAAGCTTAGTATCTTTCTTTGTTGAAAAATCGGGGTATTGCCAAAGGTCTGCTAACCATAGATGATTTATTCTTGCCACCCCTCTCAGTTCTTAATGCTGCTGGTTTAGGTATAGAACTGTTTGGTGAGCAGGGATTGCGGGATATTTTTGATGAACTAAACCGCTCTGTGTTCGCGGTAGATGCTACAGGTACAGAGGGTTAAGAGAAAAATATGGATTCAGAAATTCGTCGCAAACTCAAGCATATTACTGATACTTTATGGGCTGGTGGGGTAACAAATCCTGTCACCTACATTGAACAGATTTCTTACCTGATATACCTGAAGCTGTTGGATGAAGAGGAAGCAAATCGGGAGTTACGCGATCGCCTCACAGGTAATAATGGTAATGCTAAATTACTATTTCCCCAGCAAGCAGAACGTTATCGCTGGTCAAAATGGCGTTTCAAGAGTGGTACTGAACTACGGGACTTTCTGCGGGATGAAGTTTTCCCCTATATGGCGAATTCTTTGCTGAAAGATGAGCCAAAAGTGGCAGAGTATTTCCGGGATGCAGTTTTAGAAATTAATGACCCGAATGTTCTCAAGTTGGTGGTTGATGAACTCGATACCTTGGATTTCCTCAAAATGGGTCAGGATGTCAAAGGTGATATTTTTGAGTACCTGTTAACCCATTTAGGTCAATCTGCGCTTAATGGTCAATTCCGTACTCCCCGACAGATACGGGCGTTTATGGTGGAGATGGTTGACCCTGATTTAGGGGATACTATCTGTGATTTGGCTTGTGGAACAGCAGGATTTTTGATTGATAGTATTGAGTATATCTTGGCTAAATACAGCGAAAATCCGATAGAAGTGCCGATTTACGGTGAAGATTGGCTGGAAAAACGGGGACTGAGTTTGGCCCAAGCAAAACAGCAAATCCCCAATCTCCAGACTTATCGCAAGGGAAATGGGGATAGATTGCCTGATTGGAAACTCTTGGAAGAGTCGATTTATGGCTTTGATGTCTCCCGCCAGATGATGCGAATTTCGATGATGAACTTGGTGCTGCATGGAATTCGCAACGCCAAGCTGAAAGTAGCAAATGTATTGTCAGATATGGGGGGGCTGACAGAAGATGATTTGCGCCGTCGCTATAAGGTGATGTTTGATAATCCCCCTTTTGCGGGAACGTTACCCAAAGATTCTATCCGTGCGGATTTACCGACAAATTCCAAAAAAAGTGAATTGCTGTTTTTGGCTGCAATCATGAAGTCTTTGGTAGCGGGTGGAAAGTGTGCGGTGGTTGTCCCAGAAGGGTTACTGTTTGGTTCTACTGGCGCTCATGTAGATTTGCGGAAAAAACTGGTGACAGAATTTGATTTATTGGCAGTAGTTTCTTTACCTGCGGGGGTGTTTAAGCCATATACCGGGGTGAAGACGGCGGTGCTGGTAGTTCGCAATCCAATGGAATCTGCGGTGCGTCAGGTGAATCAAGTTTGGTTCTATGAAGTTAAAAATGATGGTTACGATCCTGATAAGATTTCCGGCGGGGGTAGACCGGAAACGCCAGAACTTAACGATATTCCCAATTTATTAAAGCAGTGGAAGGTTTATCGGGAGTCGGGTTTTGTGCAACCTCCAGGTTTTGAAAAGGGGGAGTTGCTGAAGCCGGGAAGTGAGGAACCCCGATGCTGGTGGGCATCTTTGGATACTATTGCCGAAAATGATTACAATTTAGCTGCTGGGCGTTATAAGCCACAGGTAACTGAGGCTGTTTCTGATGATGATCCGGTTAAGTTGATTCGAGAAGTGTTGGACATTGAGCGAGAAATTGCCTCTGGGTTAGAAAAGCTGCTTAGTGATGTGGAGGCAGTTTAAATGGAATCTGCATTTTTTAAACAGAAAATATTTTTTCAACTACCTTTTGAATTTGCTGTCATAGACACTACAGGTGGTCAACCAAAACTGCAAAAGCGAGAGTATTTGTCAGAGGGAGCTTATCCAGTTATTGATCAAAGTCAAGAACCAATAGCTGGTTATACAGATGATTATCAGATGTTATATCAAGGATCGCTACCAGTAATATTGTTTGGTGATCACACACGCATTTTTAAATATGTAGATTTTCCTTTTGTCCTTGGTGCTGATGGAGTAAAAGTCCTTACATCAAGAGATTATTATAATACCAAATTTATTTATTTCTATTTCCAGTCAAACTCAATTCCAAGTCGAGGATATAGTCGTCATTTTAAATTCTTAAAAGAAATAACTATTCCTTTTTTTGTCCCATCTGAACAACGCCGCATAGTCGAGATTCTAGATCAAGCTGATACACTGCGAAGAATGCGGGCTGATGCTGATGCAAAAGCAGAGTGCATTTTGCCTGCGCTATTCATTAAAATGTTTGGTGAGCCATCAACTTGGACAGATGTAAATACTGAACCTCTGGGGAGTTTAGTAAATATTCAGAGTGGGGGAACACCCTCGAAAAAAAATCCAGATTATTGGGATGGTGATATTCCTTGGGTATCTCCCAAAGATATGAAGCAAGATATAATTTTTGATTCTATTGACCATATATCTCAAAAAGCAATAGCAGAAACGAATATAAAATATGTAGAGCCAGGTGCAATCTTAATTGTAGTTAGGGGTATGATTCTAGCGCATACCATTCCTATTACATTAGCAGCTACTCGATTAACAATTAATCAAGATATGAAAGCACTTTATCCTAATTGTAATGATATTGATTCAACATATCTACACGCTGCATTAAAAGCATCTAGTCGTAAAATATTATCCCAAGTGGGTACAGCAGGACATGGCACAAGAAAATTTGATACTGACGAACTACTTAAGTTGCCAATTTTAATTCCCTCTCAGGAACAGTTGAAGAAATTCCAGATAGCAGTTACAGAGTGTAGAGCAAGTTTGGCTGGTATCAGTATAACAAAAGAAAAACTAGAAAAATTATTTGATGTTCTCCTTTATCGTGCTTTTACTGGAGAACTGACAGCCAAATGGCGGGAAGCACACATGAGAGAACTGCTTGCAGAAATGGAGGAACAAGCAAAAGCCTTTAATTTGAGAGATAACGCAGATCCTCAGCAGCTTTCTCTGTTATAAAAATACTGACCTCAGAATACACTGATGACACTTATAGAATAAATGTCTAAAATGTATCATTAATATACAAATATGCCTAAAAAAAATTACCCTCCCCGCAAAACAGATTCATCAGCTAAAAAGAAAGCCAATTCGCCCATAACTGGTTTCCGTATCAGTAATTTCAAAGCTTTTGCTGACACTCAATACATCCCCATTCGTCCCCTCACGCTGATTTATGGCGCTAATAGTTCCGGTAAATCGAGTGTACTTCACAGCCTGTTGCTGGCGCATCACGCCATTACAAACGAAGGTGAGTTAGATGTTTATCGCACAGAAGCCGGAGGTGATTCTGTTGATTTGGGAGGTTTTGGGCAATATGTTCATAAACGCGATCGCACTAAGCCAATTGAGTGGATATTTGATCTAGACCCCAAACACCTAAATTTACAGGATATAGAACCTATATATAGTAATCATTTAGAGAGCTTGTTAAAAACTGTTAATAAGTTGACTGCGCGTATTCAAATTGGTAGTGATCGAGTAGAAAGAAGACAAATACGAGTGCGTTCATTCATCATTGAAGCTGATGATCGCGAAGTTTTAAGAATGTCTGAAATTCCTGGAAGGAATAGTCTTACGTTAAATAATACTGGTGATGCTCCAATTATTAATCAGCTGATTGACGCGATGCTAGGGCGTATAGAATCTACTTCAAAACCAAGTCCCCCATCTGTCCAAGAACTGCAAAAAGCCATTTATGAATTAGTAAGAAAAACTACCGCACAAGTTTCTTGCTTACTACCAACACAACTTGAAACCAGAAATCATGATGATGATGATCATAGCCTAACTGTAAACCGCAAATCCGATTTAACAACAGGAGATTTGACTCTTATATTAGCGTCTTTATTTGTTGGACAACTTAGTACATTAATCGAAATAATTAATGACGCTATAGAGGATGAAATTGGTCGTTTGCAATATTTGGGGCCATTTCGCACTTATCCACCCCGGCACTTTGCCTTTTCTGGACAGCAAGATCCTAATTGGAATGCTGGTGGTGGTTACGCTTGGGACGTTTTATTGAATAATACTGAAGTCCGCCAAAAGGTAAACGCTTGGTTAGGGGATAGTAACAGAATGAAAACCCCCTATGAGTTGAGGGTGCGTACTTTATTATCAGATTCACATTTAGAGCATGAACTTTACTCTCGCCTTACCAAAAGCTTACACGATTTCACAGTTGAGTTGGTTTTTCACGCAGCAGGATTTGGGGAAGAGATTCAAAAAGAAATTGAACGCCTAATAGCTGATTTAGAAACTACAGGTATCGCAAACAACCAATTTTGGCAAATATATATTTTGAAGTCGGCAGTAGATTCAAACTCATACAGCTTAATGAGGTATGCTTCTTCCGATTTGGATTATCCTAACCGTTCTCTCCCGGAAATTGAACATATTGTTTCAATGATGACCGATATTGAGAGTCTATCAGAAATCTGGGTAGAGGATATGACTTCAAAAGGCGATCGCATTTCAGATTTAGTCTTGATTGACAAAAGAACTCAAACACCACTCAGTCACCGGGACGTAGGCATTGGCATTAGTCAAGTTATTCCGATTCTAGTATCTTGTTATGCTCTATCGGATGCGTTGGTTGCCATTGAACAGCCTGAAATTCATCTACATCCAAAACTGCAAGCAGAACTAGGGGATGTGTTCATTGAGTCTGCACTTGGAAAACAAAAAAACACTTTTATGCTGGAAACTCACAGTGAACATTTACTTCTGGGAATTATGCGACGGATGAGAGAAACCTTTAATAACGAACTCCCAGAAGGTTGTCTACCTGTGCGACCAGAAGATGTTTCTGTATTGTTTGTAGAAGCAGACAGTGAGGGTAGTATAGTGCGCGAAATGCCTTTGAACAAGAGAGGTGAACTTGTCAAAGCATGGCCAGGAGGATTTTTTGAAGAAGAATTAGATGAGATATTTTAATAAATATGTTAGTTGAATACGCTTTAATTCCTGATATTTTTGACGCTAACTGCTACGATTACCCTGAATTATGTAGCTCTCGCATTGAATATATTAAAGATGCCCTTCTTGAAGAAGCATTAGTTCGTGACTTGAGAAATGGCGAGTTGTGTAAATATTTTCAAACTTGTCTCAAGAAAAATGGGGATTTTTGGCCATCACGTTCCAAAGAAATTATCAAAAAACTGATTAAGCAAAACCGATTTCGTCGTGTTCCTGCTGCTCAAGACACTACTCCGTCTAACTATTTAGAATGGTGTCATGAAGCAATTAGTTCTCATAACCAAGAGCCTTTAAACGGGGTAATCACTACACAATTACACGCTACAGCAGTTTCAAAACCTGATATAGTAGCATCAATTGATAAACTTCCCGGTGCAGATTGGTGGCGAAACAGAAGTCCCTCAGTTCGGCTACATAGAACAACAAACGATTATCTTCGTCATCTCCAGTTACTTCTTTGCCATGCGAATTCTATTATGTTTATCGATCCCTATCTTGATCCACTAAAAGGTCACTATAGGGAGTTTAATAAATTACTGGCAGCAATTAAAAATCCTGATGAACCACCAGCTATTGAAATTCATATATGCTATTTAGCAGACTCTATAACAAAAAGTGAATATGAAGCAGATTTCCGCAGTAAATTATCTGGTGTCATTAATAAAGCAGGACTTACTGTAAAAGTTTTTATTTGGGATCAATTTCATGATCGTTATCTGATTAGCAATCTTATGGGTATTAAATTAAATAATGGCTTCGATATTAGCGATAACCCTCAAGAAATGACTACATGGGGAAGACTGGGGCGTTCAGATAGAGACGATATTCAGCGCGAATTTGATCCCGCATCAGGACGGCATAAAGTGCAACATAGATTCACTGTATCGTGAAAATGTCTATGGGAAATAGTTATCAACGTTAAATGTCCTATTTATTATGAGCCTAAATTGTTGATTAATTCTTCTATTGCTAAATCCTTGGTATGTTCAGGTAGATGATCAAAGACTTTTTTCAAAAGTTCTGGAGACGCATTTTGAGCAAACCAGTCTTCACTAGGATTCTCTTGAATATTCAATAAATACTTTAACCGTTCTTCTATAGCTTCTTTATCTGGTTTATCCAATTGTCCAATTCTATCTAACCAATTGGCTGATGAGTCTTTGAAGCAATTAGCATCAACAGTACATATTTGATGAACTAAAGCGTATGAACTTTTATCAAGACCATTTCTACTTGTAGAGTTAATTGGATATGTGGTTGGTAAACCGTTAAATGTTCCTTGTGAAGTCAGAGGAATAACGGAAAATGTTGCTATATATCCAGATTCATTTTGAAATTGATCGCTTGTCCAGATGATATAAGGATGTATCCCTCTGAAAACCCTACTTGAATTAATATTCTCAGTGCAAGTTTGACATTCTACTTCACTTGGCTCATCTAAATTATAAATATGAACATGACCCAGTTTGCAACGAAGAGATACCCTATATGGATTTATGGAATAGATCCAACCTTGTCTAGGTCTTTGTCCAGCCACTTTACAATCCTAATTCACTGACTAATTTTTCTCTTTCTGCTTGTAAGTTAAGTCTAGCTTTTTCTTCTGGTCGATGGGTATTTTTTGCTTCCAGCATTGGAGCAGTGCTATATACATACTCTAGTAACTGATTCAGTTTATCTGGGCCAGCCCATTCTCTCCGAATATTATCCAGCATGAACTTAAGACTTAGAGGTATTTGCAAATCATCTACCTGAGCAGCTTCATCTACAGGTCTAATGTATGTTGCATTTTCCTGAGATTCTTGAATAATTTCTTTCCCATTCATTTGATTTAAAGCAGCATCTATACCCTGATTCCAAGGGCCAAATTGATAATAACACCAATCTAGATCAGTCAGCTGCTTTCCTGTCCACTTAACAGAGTAAAGATCAGCTAAATACAAAAACTTGATCAACTGTGTTTTTGTAATATGCCCTTTTGTCGCGTAGACAAAATATTTTATTAGTTTATCCAACATGACCTTTCTCTCTGCTAACTGCCACAAAATAGTCTAATTAATGAACAAATATAAATGTATATAAAGATTCATAATCCTTTTTATTTAATAAAATATAAAGATTTTATACAATGTTTCTATCGGTTAATTATAGTTGTTTTTTTTGCAATCTTTAACACTTTTTGGCTTACTCATCGTAGACCACAGTATATTTGTACTAATATAATAGTACACGATTAATGTAACCGACACAATCTTTGACTAAAATCTCATGTGTTGTAAGTGCCTCATGGACTTGTCGCATTTCGTTGAATAACCTTTTGCCACTTTACCATTTCCGTAGACGACACAAAGCACCTTTGACACCAAGCATCCACCCACAATGCTGGAACTTTGAACCTTGCCCCACAGTTTGGGTACTCTGAAAGTAAGCTTTACCCTCAGCTGATTGTTTCAGCAGGGACTAGAAAGACAAATTCATGGAGCGATCGCACCAAAAGTTTGAGCAAGAGAGGCTATTGTTGCTGTAGGCTTTCTATTTGCTGCTGTAAAAAATTGGCACGTCTACTATCACCTAACAAAGTGTATCCATCCTTAGCTTGAGAATACCAACTTATAGCCTGCTTATTATCATCTATTGCAGTATAGACTTCTCCTAAAGCGAATTGGGCTAATATCTTCTCTTCTAAATCTTCATCACTTTTGGCAAGTTTGATTGCTGCCAAATAGTTGTCTATTGCCTTTTGAGCTAATCCAGTTTGCCAGTAAATATCTCCTAACGAGCGATAAATTATTGTTGATTGCTTACCTATTTTTGCTGAAGTTTCTAAGGTTGCGATCGCATCTGCACTCAAGTTGTAGCTTTTGAAGGTATCAGTAGTCAGACCATAGGCTTGAATTGCATCTTGCGGTAAAGTGTAGCGGCTGTAAAGATTTGCCAACATTAGAGCAGTTACTTGTTCATTTAATCCTAATTTAGTTATTTTAGTTACTTCAGATTGGATAGCTGCTGCCTCATATTTACGTAGCACTCTAAAATCTAGGTTAGACGTGCCTTCGTCCTGAGATGTTTTGCCAGTATTGGCTTTAACGACTAATGAATAGCTTTTTCCTAGTTGTAATGGAGGTAAACCAGGATAAACTAGAGAATTGTTTTTGACCTGCTTTTGCCACACTACTCCTGTAGAAGTCTGCAAAGTTACCGTATATTGCGTAGCTTTAGGTATAGCATTCCAACGGAAAGTAGGAGTACTGCTTAACAGTAGGGTATGGCGAGGAGTAATGAAATAGGGAATCAGGGGATTAGTGCCGCCTAGAGTCCCAGCAGATGGAGGCGCTTTAGATATAATTGCTCGCCAAAAAGGACAGATTGTTTTTAAACCTGATGGCACTCCTATGGGAACAAATGGTTTGGAGAGATTAGGGCAAACTACTCTCACCCTGACACCCTTATCAGGCTTGATCTGATCGCCTTGATTTAATTCTGTTCCCACAGAAACAGGACGAAAATCTGACCAATCAGGGCGTTTGAGGAAAATTATGCCTGTTGAGGAATCAATTCTGGCCGAGTAGACAACTGCTGGTTGACTTTGGGCGATGGTTGTTTCTGCCATTAACACTACTACTCCTAATACCAATATTTTGCCAGTTAGATTCAATCCAATCATTTCCCATTCTCCTGTTCTGTTAAACGTTTTTGAGCAGTAATAACCCAACTATCTTCATCAGTACTAGAAGCAATATCGGCATATTGAATACAAGTTTCCCATTCTTTAAGAGCGCTTTTTTTATCTTTTTGCGCTTCCATTACCTGCGCTAATAGACAGTGGGGGGTAGCAATGTTCTTTGTTAATTTGGCGGATTGTTGTAAGTCAATTGCTTCTAGTAATTTTGCTTCTGCATCTGGGTAATGGCTTTGCATGAGTCTTGCCCAACCGAGATTTTTCAATAAAGCGTGTTTAGTTTCTGCACTAGGCTTTAACTTCTGTTCATCAGCCAATGTTTTTAACAGCAAGTTAGCCGCAACCGGATAGTTTTTATTAAGGATGTAAAGACGAGAAAGATTATTGATCGCATCGGGAATATTATCTTGTGCCGCAATTTGGTATTCTGTACGTGCAAGATCAAGTTTTTGCAATTCTTCGTAGAGTAACCCTAACCGAAAGTGGGTTAGGGTATCATCAGGGTTAAGTTTGATTGCTCGTTGATAATTTTCTTCAGCACTTCCCCAGTCACCCTCGTTGTAGTTGTTGAAGCCCCATTTATTGTATTGAGTGGCAATTTGGGGCAGAGATAGCCGCAGACCTAATAATCCAATTACTAATAAGAATGAAAAACCTGCACTAATTTCATGCCAGAATCGCTCTGGTATTTTCAACCTTTTAAGAGTGCGTTTGTAGGCTTCTTGTCCTGCTAGAGTCAGTGCGCCGCCAGCAGTCAGCAAGGTCAAAATGCTTTGTGTACTGACTGCTACTGCGCCTAGTGTATCAGGCCCACCTGTGAGGAAACGAGATGAAATGTCTCCGACTAAACCAAGAGAAATAGTCAGCGAAGATATAGAAACGGCACTCCAAAACCAATCAAGCTGATCCCAAAATTTATGAGGCTTTCTTTCAGGTTGTAATGACCACCACCACGCTTCTTTAGGAGGATTGAAGCTAGTTTGCCAATCAACAGTTTCGCAGATGGTGGCGATCGCTCCAGCATTATCTTTGAGTATCTTGTCTAGTTGAGCGATCGCGGCTAAACTCTCTCCAGATGTGTGCGTAGTATCTGCCAATGCTGCTTGGACTTCATCTCGTGCTGTCAATACCTCGAAAACCTGTGTTGGTGTCAGTTGCTTTTGTGATGCTTCTTTTTGAGTTGTTTGATCTGCATCCATAACGACCTGAGAATTTGCTGATTGGTTAGGAACAGAAGCATCAATGGTAGTCTTGAATTTCTCAATTGCTTTTTTATAGCGTGTTATTGCCTGTTGTAGGCGAGAATCAATCATAAGCACAATAAATGAGTAATTATAATTTATTTTGCTTCACCAATCAGTGTAAATGCTGCCCAATCTTTAGGGTTAGGATGCTGTTTCATTGTTTTGAGCATTGCTTGACGTAAAGCTTGAGCTTTATTTAGCTTGCGCTCTTGCCAGTTGCGATAAAATTCAGTCATCAATTCAGCTGTCGGTGCATCGGGTACTGACCACAAAGAAACAATGACGCTGGGTGTACCTGCGGTAATCAACGAACGGGATAGACCAATTACACCATCACCTGTAATTTGACCTCGCCCAGTATCGCAAGCACTCAGAACAACTAAATCAGCATTTAGCTTCAGGTCTAAAATTTCATTGGCGGTAAGTAAGCCATCGTTGAGTTCACCATTACCAGAGGGCGCAAGGGCGATCGCACCTGGTACACCTAGTCCTTTAAAATCATCTAACAACCCATGTGTGGCTAAATGAATAATCCTAGCTTGCGATAGCTTGGGTAAAATTTTGGCTTTTATAGCTTGTTTGCCTGTAAATGCCTCAGTTTTAAATAGTTTGGCTATTTCTTTTGCTTCTTGTTCTGCTGCTGGTAAGTTAGACAACTGCTGAGGTGAATCGCCAAGTTTGGTAGTCACTTCAGGCATTGTAGGATTACCCACAACCAATGCTGCTTGCAAATCTGCGGGACGTGGCTTGAGTCTTTGTTGATTAGTGAGATTTAAAACTTGAATCGCAGGTGCAGAGAGAATTGTATGTTTTTCAATCAAATATTTACCATCAGCATCCTGTAAGGCGGGAAAGGGAACTAGAAACAGCTGACCTTGAGGAATGAAGATGACATGAGAGTTTGGATCTTTAGGGAGAATGTCAGCAATGGGATCAATTAGTAATTTGTGTAGTTGCTGTAATTGTTTTTTCTGATCTGCTGCATCAACTACAGATTCTATCTCGATGCTTGCACGTCCTCTGACACCAATGGACTCACGGCTGCTAGTCACAAGCTTTGCTAGAGAAGTGTCTAAAGATTTTTTGAGGTCAATGGAGCGAAACTCTATTTTACCTGTAGGTTGAACGACCCAAATGTAGAGGTCTTTATCAGAAACAATCGAGTATTCAACTACAGAAGCATTTTGTGTTTGGGCAATTTGTTTAATTTGCTCAAGATTGACGATGAATTTTTTTTGCAAAGATTCAGGATTCTGGTTTTGTAGATCGGGGGATAACTTGGATGTTAATAACTCAATAAATGCTTTTGCTCGTCCCCTTTCAGCTACTTCTAGCGCCTGATTAGTTTTTTGTTGAGCAACTAAGGTTGTTTGCAAAAATCGGTAAGCGGATTGTTGCGTTTCAAAAATGGAGATTTTATTTTGATCAGTTAATCCAGGTCGCAAGGATTCCCAAGCTCTTATAGCATCGTAGAAAGCTTTTTCAGCTGCTATTAAATTACCAAAACTTAGGTACTGTACCCCGATATTGTTCAAAGTTATGCCAATGTTCGGGCGATCGTTTAATTTTTGATGAATGGCTAAAGCTTGTTGGAAAAACTTCAGTGCCTCCTGATCTTGTCCTCTAATATTGTATATTAGACCGATGTTGCTGCGAGTTTGGGCTTCGTTAACACGGCTGCCCATTTTTTGATGAATATCTAAGGCTTTTTGCAAAAACTCCAGCGCTTTATCAGGCTGTTTCCAAGATAAATAAAGACTACCAAGATTGTTAAGAGTAGTAGCAATGCTTGCTTGAGCGTCTAATTTTTTGTCAATGGCTAGGGCTTTTTCATAAACTTCCAGTGCTTCCGGGTACTGTCCTGAGTCTTGATAAATTAATCCAATGTTGTTCAATGATTGAGATAATAATTCAGAATCACCATATTTTTCAGCAATGTCTAAGGATTGCTGTAGAGATTCCAATGCTTTTTTATCCTGTCCTATAATGCGGTAATTCTCAGCAAGATTGCTGAGAGTTTTAGCTTCTTGAGGTGAATTATTTAATTTTTTATGAAATACCAAAGCTTGTTGATAAGATTCTATAGCTTTCTGATACTCCCCCGTCAGGTGATAATTTGTTCCTATTAAATTAAGGATAATACCTTTAAGCTTTTCATTTTTTACAGATTGAGCAGTAACTAAAGCTTGTTGTAAAAAAGACAAGGCATTTTGATACTTACCAGAAGCTTTATAAGATGCACCTATGTTGTAAAGGGTTTCGGCTGCCTCAAGATGATTGCCCATTTTTTCATGCATAGCTAAGGCTTGCTGATAGTAATCTAAGGCTTTTTCATACTCTCTCTGATTATTATAAATATCGCCAATATTGTTAATAATTCTTCCTTCTATACTAAGGCGACCTAATTCTTTACTAATAGCTAAAGCTTGGTGATAAGCTTCCAAAGCTTGGGAATCGTCGTTTAAATACTTATAAGTTACCCCTATGTTATAGAGACCTACGGCTTCACCTTGGCGATCGCCTATTTCTCGCCAAATTATCAGAGCTTTTTGGAAATTAGCCAATGCTTCTGAAAATTTTCTGCTGTTATGTTGTTGAAAACCCTCTTTAGTTAGTCGATTTGCTTCTGTGTGGCGTTCTGTAATTTTACCTTCTGTCGCAGTTGGTAACTGTGCTAGAGCCTGTTTACATTCTGGGTATATTCCTATCAATTGTCCAAATAAAACAAGAATGAATAACAGGCTTAGGCGAAAACTATGATTTAGTGACATATTGAGTCTGCTCCTAGCAGTCAGGAAATAATAGGATTCTGTTTTATGGGTAGTTCGTATTTATGGCATCTAAACTCTATCATTTACCTCAAACGTGATTGACATAGCTGCCATCTGTCTTGTATCAATCTGACGAATACCTGCGATCGCACTTGTACCAGTGCCACGAGTGCCTTCATCTAAGTCATCTAGTAAACTAGCGATCGCCTCTGCTGGTTCCTTGTCGAGATTTACTGGAATTCCCCGTTCTTGAGGTTTCTCGGCTCCTAAAGTCCGCAATAGCTGAATGGCTCTTGTCAAGGGTGTTGTACTAGCAATTACCAGCACTTCTGCAATCCCTGGATCTTTGCCAATTTTAAATTTATAGTTTTCTCCGCGATCGCGATCAGGGATTAAAATTTCCTGTTTTGCTGGAACTGGTTTGACATCTTCGTTACCTGGTAGCGGTGAGAGAACTGTTAACTCGCCATCGACACTAATAAGCAACACACTTATATAAAGGTCACGCGGCTCATTGTTAGCCACCAAAAATTGCACCTCGGTTCCTGGCTGAATTTTCTGGGCGTTGGATGTCTGAGGTGTTGCCCCTCTGGTTCTAGTGGGAATTTTATTCGCTCCTCCTCGCACGGTGAATGATTCTGCGACAATTTGACTACCATCTACTTTTTGCATTGCTGCTGATACTGCAAGCCGAGATGAAGTAGTATTTAACGTCAGCTTGACAATTCGGGCTGCTAGCAAAGATTTGAGTTTGGGTTGTAATCGCTTGACTGCATCGGTTACTTTTTCTATTGGTGTTCCGGCTGAACCAGGTATTAAATCTTGTGCAGGGGAAAACAAAGCAATGCTACCGACTTCTGGTAAATTTTTCACTTTCAGCTTTTGCAATTGCTGATAATAAGATGTGGTGATTCGACCCAGGATATATTGCACTTCTTGTTTTGACAACGGCACTGGTTGAATGCGTTTGATAGATTGAAGTGCTTGTTTTGCTTGCTCTATCTCCTGTCCCAGTGATGGATCGAGTCCAATGTCAAGGGTAAGGTTGCTGGGAATTGCCCGCGATCGCTCTTGTAATAATGTACCAGCTGCGATCGCCGCTCCTCTAGTTGTTGTCTGGATCAGTTTGCCTTGTGCTTTAAGTTGCTGTCGTGATTCAATCTGTACTTGCCCTTGTTCTCGTCCTTGACTATCCACCACTGTAAAGGTTGCACCTCGTCCAAAGGCTTTTAAACTCCGAGGATCTATCCCGCCTAAAAATAAATCAATTTGATTTCCTTGTACTTTGGTGACTACTGCTTCGGCTGGTGTGTTTTTTCGATTGGTAAAGTAAACTATTTGCTTGTCGTTATTACTTCCCTGTTTGACGTTAAATTCTGGTTGTTGCACAACGCCGGATGTAGGGAAATATTCTTGCAGTATTTTTTGGGTTGTGGCGATCGCACTTAGCATTACCTGATTAACTGACTCAGAGGATGTTTGCTGCCAAAGATAGCGAGTGAGTATATAAGTAAAAATACCAACAGGGGTATCAGCAAAACGCGTATCAATAGCTGACTGGTCTCGTCTAGCAGCAGCAAGCATGACTCCTTTCGGCACACCTTGTTGGCGCAATTTCACAAAGTCTGAGTTAGTCAACTTCAGCCGAGACATCAGTTGTTTTTGATATTCTTGTTCTTTAGTACTTGCTAAAAGTTGGATTTTGGAGTCTGTAATACGCAACAGTTCTTGATCGCCGGGACGCGATCGCACTGTTAAAATTCCTTTACGTGCGCCTCCAGAGTGGCAGCTATCTAGTACAAAAGTGACATTTTCTGTGTTGATAGCTTGCATTAATAACCACAGAGTATGTCCAGTAATATCATCTACCTTACCTCCGTTGTTGGGATATCCAGATGGAAGGTAACTGTTGATGGGTACAATCGTGCTAACTCGCCCATCGGCAAAAACTTTATCTGGATCGGCAACTTGAGAACCATGTCCAGAAAAGTGAAATATTGCTACATCTCCAGGCTGCGCCCACTTAATTAGATGTTCTTCAAAAGCTTGCAAGATCTTTTCACGGGTTGCCTTTTGGTCGTGTAGGATGCGAATGTCGTCAGATTGAAAGCCAAAGAGATTAATCAAAAGTTCTTTTTGGATTTGAGTATCATTGACAGCCCCTTCTAGTGGATACCATTGAAAGTCACCTACTTTTAAGTAATCATTAATACCTACTAATAAAGCCCTTTTGCGTGGGGTATTTTGAGCTAAAACTTGGGCATAGCGAACAGCTTGCTGCTCAATTTCTAATTGGCTAATCCCAAGAGTGGCTAAAGCTGAACCAGCGAACTGCAAAAACTGACGACGCTTGATGATTGACATAGCCTACTCTTTTCCCCACATCCCCAAAATAGATAAATTTTGATTCGCTGATGAAGATTATCATCTGTATATACGTATTAATACAGAAATAGGAAGAAAATAGAGTGTGTTGAAATAATTTGTAGTATTGAGGATGAAAGAAAGATTACAAGTCATTACCAATATTTATAGACAAATAAAGCTGCCATCAGGTTGAGCAAAAAACGCTGTCTAGAGTCATTAATTTGGCATCGATTTTAGATATTACTCTGCCTCGCCAATAAGGGTAAATGCTGCCCAGTCTTTGGGATTTGGATGATTTTTTATCGTTGTGAGCATTGCTTGACGTAATGCTTGAGCTTTATCTAACTTGCGCTCTTGCCAGTTGCGGTAAAACTCAGTCATCAACTCAGCCGTAGGTGCATCGGGTACAGACCACAACGAAACAATAACACTAGGTGTACCTGCGGTAATCAAGGAACGGGATAGACCAATTACACCATCACCAGTAATTTGACCTAGCGCAGTATCACAAGCACTCAGGACAACTAAATCGGCATTTAGTTTCAAGTCTAAAATTTCATCGGCGGTAAGTAAGCCATCGTTGAGTTGACCATTGCCAGATGGAGCAAGGGCGATCGCTCCAGGTACACCTAATCCTTTCACGTCATCTAATAATCCATGTGTTGCTAAATGAATGATCCTAGCTTGCGATAGCTTGGGTAACATTTTGGCTTTTATGGCTTGATTTCCGATAAATGCCTTAGTTTTAAATAGTTTAGCAATTTCATTTGCTTCCCCTTCTGACCCTGGCAAGTTAGACAACTGTTGAGGTGAATCGCCAAGTTTTGTTGTGACTTTAGGCATTGTAGGATTTCCCACAACCAATGCTGCTTGCAAATCTGCGGGGTGTGGTTTGAGCCTTTGTTGATGGGTTAAATCTAGAACTTGAATTGCAGGTGCAGTGAGAATTGTATGTTTTTCAATCAAATACTTACCATCAGCATCCTGTAAGGCGGGAAAGGGAACTAGAAACAGTTGACCTTGAGGGATGAAGATGACGTGAGAGTTTGGGTCATTGGGAAGGAGGTTGGCGATGGGATCAATAAGTAACTTGTGTAGTTGTTGTAATTGTTTTTTTTGCTCTGCTGAATCAACTACAGACTCAACCTCGATGCTTGCACGTCCTCTAACACCAATGGACTCACGGCTGCTAGTAATAAGCTTTGCTAGAGAGGTGTTTAAAGATTTTTTGAGAGCAATGGAGCGAAACTCTACCTCACCTGTAGGCTGAACGACCCAAATGTAAAGGTCTTCATCGGAAACTATGGAGTATTCAACCACAGAGGCATTTTGCGTTCGGGCAATTTGTTTGATTTGCTCAAGATTGATGATGAATTTTTTTTGCAGAGATTCAAGATTCTGCTGTTGCAGATCGGGGGATAAGCGGGATGCTAATAACTCAATAAATGCTTTTGCTCGTCCCCTTTCAGCTACTTCTAGCGCCTGATTAGTCTTCTGTTGAGCAACTAAAGCTAATTGTAGAAGTCGGTAAGTGAATTCTTGAGTATCAAAGATGGAGATTTTATTTTGATCAGTTAATCCAGGTCGCAGGGATTCCCAAATTTCAACGGCGGCTAGTAGGTTTCTTTCCGCATTGACGTACTGTTTCAAATTATAGTAAATGAAGCCAACGTTGTTGAGGGTAGTGCCTTCCTTAGAGCGATCGCCGATTGGTTTAATAATGGCTAAAGCTTGCTGATAGAACTCCAAGGCTTTGGGGTACTGTCCGAGACGGGAGTAAATCAAGCCAATATTGTTGATGCTTTCTCCAACGCCAGAGCGATCGCCGATTTTTTCACGAATGGCTAAAGCTTGCTGATAGAACTCCAAGGCTTTCGGGTACTGTCCGAGACGGGAGTAAATAAAGCCAATGTTGTTGAGGGTATTGCCAACGCTAGAGCGATCGCCGATTTGTTGGCTAATTGCTAAAGCTTGCTGATAGAACTCCAAGGCTTTTGCGTACTGTCCGAGACTGTCATAAATTCCGCCAATGTTGTTGAGGGTAGTGCCAACACCTGCGCGATCGCTGATTTGTTGACGAATAGTTAAAGCTTGCTGATAGAACTCCAAGGCTTTTGGGTACTGTCCAAGACTGTCATAAACTCCGCCAATGTTGTTGAAGGTAGTGCCTTCACCTGCGCGATCGCCGATTTGTTGGCTAATTGCTAAAGCTTGCTGATAGAACTCCAAGGCTTTCGAGTACTGTCCTAGTCTGTAGTAAATTCCGCCAATGTTGTTGAGGGTAGTGCCAACGCCAGAACGATCGCCGATTTTTTCACGAATGGCTAAAGCTTGCAGATAGAACTCCAAGGCTTTGGGGTACTGTCCCAGACTCTTGTAAATAAAGCCAATGTTGTTGAGGGTATTGCCAAGGCCAGAGCGATCGCCAATTTGTTTTTGAATGGCTAAAGCTTGCTGATAGAAGTCCAAGGCTTTGGGGTACTGTCCCAGACTGTCGTAAATTCTGCCAATGTTGCTGAGAATAGTACCAACGCCAGAGGGATCGCCGATTTTTTGACGAATGGCTAAAGCTTGCTGATAGAACTCCAAGGCTTTGGGGTACTGTCCCAGACTGTCGTAAATTGCGCCAATGTTGTTGAGCGTTGTGCTTTCACCAGAGCGATCGCCGATTTGTTGGCTAATTGCTAAAGCTTGCTGATAGAACTCCAAGGCTTTGGGGTACTGTCCCAGACTCTTGTAAATTGCGCCAATGTTGTTGAGCGTTGTACTTTCACCAGAGCGATCGCCGATTTTTTGACGAATGGCTAAAGCTTGCTGATAGAACTCCAAGGCTTTGGGGTACTGTCCCAGACTGTCGTAAATTCCGCCAATGTTGTTGAGCATTGTGCCAACACTTGCGCGATCGCCGATTTGTTTAATAATCGCTAAAGCTTGCTGAAAGAACTCCAAGGCTTTGGGGTACTGTCCTAGTCTGTAGTAAATTGCGCCAATGTTGTTGAGGGTAGTGCCAACACCTGCACGATCGCCGATTTTTTGACGAATGGCTAAAGCTTGCTGATAGAACTCTAAGGCTTTGGGGTACTGTCCCAGACTGTCGTAAATACCGCCAATGTTGTTGAGGCTATTGCTAACGTCAGAGCGATCGCCGATTTTTTCACGAATGGCTAAAGCTTGCTGATAGAAGTCTAAGGCTTTCGCGTACTGTCCGAGACTGTCGTAAATCGCGCCAATGTTGTTGAGCGTTGTGCCAACACCTGCGCGATCACTGATTTTTTCACGAATGGCTAAAGCCTGCTGATAGTACTCTAAGGCTTTCGCGTACTGTCCAAGACGGGAGTAAATTAAGCCAATGTTGTTGAGGCTTTGTCCAACGCCAGAGCGATCGCCGATTTGTTGACGAACAGCTAAAGCTTGCTGATAGAACTCTAAAGCTTTGGGGTACTGTCCCAGACTCTTGTAAATAAAGCCAATGTTGTTGAGGCTTTGTCCAACGCCAGAGCGATCGCCGATTTGTTTACGAATAGTTAAAGCTTGTTGAAAGTACTCCAAGGCTCTGGGATACTGACTTAATTTGCTGTAAGATAAGCCAATGTTGTTGAGCGTTGTAGCTTCTTGAGTGCGTTCGTCCTTGACGTTGCCGTAGGCATCGCTTACTTCCTTCCTAATTACCAAAGCTTGTTGATAAAACGCGATCGCCTGGGTAAAATTAGCCTGATTGTAGTAAACATCGCCAATACTGTAGAGAGTATTACCTTCACCCTTGCGATCTTTAGCTTGTCGATATAAAGCCAAAGATTGCTCAAATGCCTCTAATGCTGCGGGAAACTGTCTTTGCTGTAGTTTTTGTTTACCCTCTGTTAGCAGCCGATCTGCCTCATCTTCTTGATTTTCAGCAGTTTGTGCTTGTGCCAAAATTTTGTTTGTGACAACTGCAACAGCTTTGAGTTCTCCTGTGACAGCAAACGATAACAGCAGAGTTACAAGCATCACTCTCAAGCGAGCAACAGTACTTGGAAGCATATTGATAATTTGTAGATATCGGCAAATTTTAGAAGAGAATACAAGACTTTGCTGAGAATTTACGGGAAATTTATTAAATCAGGTTATTTAGTTATGCAACTCAATTGCAGACCGATACAATTCAATTGCAGGACGATACAACTCAATTGCAGACCGATACAACTCAATTGCAGACTGATACAACTCAATTGCAGACCGATACAATTCAATTGCAGGGCAATACAACTCAATAATTTACCCATCGGATTCTAAAGCGATCGCAGTCTAAAAGCATATAGCCCTCTAAAATTAAGCATTACAATCCATTACCAATTAAAATAAAAGCAGCCCAGTAGTAAGGATGACTAAGCTTATCGCTGACATTGGATGGTAAAGCTTCTATTTCAATACTATTGCGTTGCTTGCCAGCAGCATCTTGACGACCAGTAATCAAAGCTATTTGTGCCTGTCTTAAAGCTTCAGTTTTGCTGAGATTTCCTTGTATAAGCTGGGCGTAAAATACATTCATTAAAGCTTGTGTACCGCCATCATTGACTGACCACAAAGAAGCGATCGCCGCCCTTGCGCCCCGACTCTGAAACTGATAACCTAAGCCTAAAATCTCTTCACCGTTACCAAATTTACCACCAATCCCAGTTTCGCAAGCACTCAACACAACTAGGTCTACATTATTCAGCGTCCAGCTTTCGATGTCTCTCAATGTCGGGCGATCGCCATTCCCAAATAAAATAAAAGAATCCTCTGGTTGTCCGGGTACAAAGGCTGCATGAGTAGCTAAATGTACAATATTAAATTCATTCATGCGCGGTTTCATGGCTTCTAGACTGAAATCCTTATCTAGAAATTGGGTAGTATCCGCAATTGATACTGCCAGATTTGCTACCTCTTGCCCAGCAAAGGGTAAACCACGCAAACTATGTTCTTCTTGACCAATACGCACAGAGTAACTGAGTTTGATATCTGCAAAAGCTCCTGCTAATACCTTAAGTTTAGATTGGTGTACGTTGTTGAAGTTAGTCAGGGATTTAGCAGTAATGTTGTTGATGCGGTAATTTTGTACTAACCATTGGTTGCCGTCGTATAATGCTGCTAAAGGAATGTAGCGCAGTTGTCCATCAGAAGCGTAGATAATAGTTGTAGCTTTTGCCTGTTTGAGGTCAGCTTCTAGGGGTTTGATTAGCCAGTTATAAAGTTTTTGCGCTGGGATTTTTACATTGTCGTCACGATGTTCTAAAGCAGAACGAAAATCAGCAATTACTTGATTGAGTTCTTCACGCTTTACCTTGACAGGACGG
Source organism: Nostoc sp. NZL (assembly GCF_015714705.1). Taxonomy (NCBI): domain Bacteria; kingdom Bacillati; phylum Cyanobacteriota; class Cyanophyceae; order Nostocales; family Nostocaceae; genus Nostoc; species Nostoc sp. NZL. The sequence continues at coordinate 24,180 of NZ_WBKL01000034.1, forward strand.
CGGAGGGGTGGAGCATCGGGAGTTATGATGACCAGTTCTAGGCGATCGTCTAAGATTAAAGGATAAAGCATAACTGCATTCAGGCGACGCAAGTCATCGCGGAAAGCATCTAAATCTGCTAAATCTATATTTTGTAGTTTGACTTCACGAGAGAGTTGATTAACCAGTTTCACGACATCAGGACTATGGATGAATTGGTTAAATTGCTTGTTGAGTTCTTCTTCAAGTTGCACCAGTTGAGCAATTTTTTGTTGTTGTGCTGTGGTGCGGGTTGTTTCGGGAATTTTTCGCAGTTTGGTAAGTTCTTGTCCCAGTTGAATAGCACTGTTTTGCAGGACGTTATACTTTTGCAAAATTTCCTGTTCGGGACGCAGTATGATTAACTGTTGACCTGTTCCCCGCACATTGCGGAGATAATTATCTAATTCTTGGATTTTTAATAAGTCTAAAACTTGTTGTGCTTCAAGTACCCGGTCTTGTTGCAGCAATAAATCAGCAAGACGGCGATAGGAGTGTGCAACGGTTTTTGTATATGATTCCTGTTGTTCTTTGGGTAGAACTCGCAAATCTTGGCGAATTTTTTCTCTGACGTTGACAGATTGCTTAAAAAAAACAATCGCCAATTCCGGTTGTTTTTGTGTATCTAGGAGAAAGCCAATATTACTAAGGTTAGTACCTTCCCTAGAGCGATCGCCAATTTGTTTGCGAATGGCTAAAGCTTGCTGATAGTACTCCAAGGCTTTGGCGTACTGACTTAATTTGCTGTAGGATAAGCCGATATCATTAAGTGTTGTGGCTTCTTGAGTCCGGTCTTTTAGTTCCCTACGAATTACTAAAGCTTGCTGATAAAATTCTATTGCTTGGGCAAATTGAGTTTGATAGTAGTAAACATCACCAATACTGTAGAGTGTATTACCTTCACCTTTGCGGTTTTTAGCTTGTCGATATAAAGCTAAGGCTTGCTCAAATGCTTCTAATGCTGCTGGAAACTCTCTTTGGTTTAGCTTTTGTTTCCCCTCTGTTAGCAGTCTATCTGCCTCATCTTCCTGATTTTCAGCAGTTTGTGTCTGTGCTAAAGTCAGGTTTGCGACAACTGCAACAGCTTTAAGTTCTCCTGTGACAGCAAACGACAACAGTAGAGTTACAAGCATCACTCTCAAGCGTTCGACAGTACATAGAGGCATATTGATAATTTGTAGATATCAGCAAATTCTAGGAAAGAATACAAGACTTCGCTGATAATTTACGGGAAATTCATTAAATCAGGTTATTTAGTCATGCAACTCAATTGCAGGGCGATACAATTCAATTGCAGACCTATACAACTTAATTGCAGGGCGATGCAACTCAATTGCAGGGCGATGCAACTCAATTGCAGAGCGATGCAACTCAATTACAGGGCGATGCAACTCTATAATTTACCCATCGGATTCTAAAGCGATCGCAGTCTAAGAGGGTGTTTGAAAAGATTATGAATAACAACCGTCTGCCAAACTTCATCCTTGGTGTATCGTCCGTCATTTCCCCAGTATGCAACACCAAATTGTTGCTCGTTTTCGTCGTCGAAGCGATGCAGAAGCCCATTCACAAGCACTGCGCCGACTTATACCAAGTGCGACTTTTACAATTATATTTAATCTAGAAGTGGTGCAGTTAGACTGAATCACTCTCTAGTTAGGACATTCTAGAAATTAAAATATTAGTATTTAATAATACTTCTGGTGCGTTGTCATGTCAGCAAACGTCATAAAACACCGTTGACACCAACCATCCACCCATAACGCTGGAAACTTAAATCTTGCCCCACAGTTGGGACATTCTGAAAGCAAGCTTAACTTGTGGCGATCGCACCCCTGTATCACCTTCAACTGCCATTCAATTTTATGACATGGTGACTCAGTATAACAAGTAGCACATAACCGAATAGGCTCCATTTTCATTCCCACCCCAGCAGGCGGTAACATCTGCACTAACCTATCGACATCAACCCCCACTACAACAGCCAATGCTTCCAACTGCTGCCGAGAAGGAGGAGGATTAAACCGAAACTTTTCCCAACGAGCGATTGCACCTCCAAGTCCTGCTGCTTTACCTAACCCAGTTGGGGTTAAATCATTTGCCCGTCGAAAGCGCCCCAAAAAATGACTCAGGCTTTCTCCTTGATATGGTTGAACTATAAACAGCCAAGGCTTAATATTTTCCGCTTCCATCATTTGTACTCAGCAGCTACTTCCTTCAAAGTTTCCAAGTCAATTTTTTGCAGTCCCTTTTTTAAAGCCCGGATTGCAGTCTCTCGCAGAATCATATCCATCAAACCGATATAACCTCCAGTTGCTTCCCCTAACGTCTTCAACATCGTTTTACTGGAAAGGTTGGAAGCAACTGGCAATCTCAGTATTTGTTTCTCCCAAATATCCACCGTTCGCTTAAAATCTTCCCCTGACATCTTTCCAAAACGGTGACAAGACCGAAAACGGTTGTAAACCTGCTCATCCCGCTTAATCACTGCATCTAAGCGATCGGTTCCTACCAAAATCACTTCTATTTCTAACCTGTCAAAAATATCACGCACTTCCGCAAAAGTTTTCGGCTTAAAGCGGTCAGCTTCATCAATAATCAACATCTCTACCCCGCAACCTTTGAGAACCCGCAGTGTTCTATCTCGAATTTCTGCCACTGTTCCTTTAGTTACTTGATATTTTAAATGCTCCATAATTACCCCAAAGAATCCCTTAGCACCGCACTCCTGGGGAATTTGGATATAAGCCACGGGTACAGTTGGGGGTTTTCCTGCAACTTGAGAGGGTTTATTCCTAAGCCTATAGGCATCACAACCCATTGTTTTACCCGTTCTCGACTCACCTACCACACGCCCAGATTGTCTTGATTGGCGCTTTCCTTCCAACCAATCATGGAGAATTTGCACTTGTTCAAGTGGGACAAAACCTTTACGATTTAATCGTTGAATCTCCGTCTGTAATTTTTCACTATTAACGGGAATATCACCCAATTGTTGGGCGACTGCTTGAGCTTCTTTTGAAGTCATTTTCTAAAATCCGTAATCTTCACGCATTTGTTCGTAATCAAAAACTTCCGGCATCTCTGGCTCAGGTTCGCTATCAATAGATACTTCCTCTACTAATGACTCTGGCTCAACAGGTATAAGTTGTTTAGATTTCTTGACCTCAGCCTGCTCTACTTTCTGACGCTCTTTTTTGGTTTTCTTTTGAGTTTGGAATGTTTCGCGTTCCCTAACTTCAGCCAAAATCGAGCGATTACTCACAGCTTTACCCGCTTCCCGCACTTTACGGCTGCTAGCTTTTGCCTCATCTAGAGATAGTTCTTCCGTCTCCAAATCTTGAGCATAAGCACGAGCAATAAATACCTCTTTATCCCCTTCTATGCGATAAACCAAAATCGTTGTGATGTCTCTGGGGTCATATCGCAATACAACACTTTCCCCCGCATAACCCGCTAAGAGTTCACCTCGATACATCAAGTTTTCAAATTGCAGATATCCCCCGCGTTGAATTTGTCGCCGTGTTTGCTTCATTAAGCAAATATCCAAATCCCTCTCGGAAAGTAAATCGGGTGCTGCAATTAAACCAGACTCCCAGCGTTGAAATCTTGTCTGATCGCCCATTCGAGCATCAAGTCGCTGGTTGTAGTTATCAACGATGTAACGCACCAACATTTGCTCTAACTGCCGCAACGTTAAGCAAGCTTCTTTCTCCGCTTCCTCTGGTCGCTCTTGAACGTTTGAACCTGTATATCCTTGTAAAGTTGAGAATAATTCTGTATTTAGAGTTTTAAACGGACGCTCAACACTACCACCTTCAGATGGGCGATCGCGCAAATGACAAACAAACCCTAACTGCACTCCTATTTGCTGTAAATGGTTGGAACGAAAATCTATACCCGCATCTGTATAAAAGTGTTGCGGCAAACCAGAAGTACCCCATTCTTCGTGAAGTCCATATTCTGAACTATACTGTTTGGGCAGAATTGCATGACGTAACGCCAAAGCTACAACTTGAGAACTAGGTGCATCGTAACCCAAGTTAATCCCTATAATGCAGCGCGAATAGCTATCAATAACCGTTGTTAACCAAGGACGACTTAGAATTTTGCCATGCTGGTCTACTAATAAAACATCAACAAGGGTGTGGTCGCACTGCCAAACTTGGTTACTATGTTCTATTTGTAAGTCTTTTCCATCACGAGTTTTAACTGATAGCCGCGAACCACGCCAACCCGGACTGCGAATACTTTTACCTTGCTCAATTTTATCTATTAAGGGTTGCAAAATTCGGTAAACCGTCATGTGGGAAGGAGGCTTAACTCCCAGTTCATCAGCTCTGGCCTCCACTTTAATAAAAACCTGCTGGCGAGTCATTCTTTTACTACCTTTATTACCCTCCTTATAAGTTTTCAATACAAACTTTTGCCAGTCTTCATCAACTCGATGCTTTCCTTTATCTGCTCGTCGATTTTGTACTAGCCCAGCCAAACCCTCCTGTTCCCATTTCTCTACTAGTCGTCGCACTGTACGTACTGACTTTCCAAGCTTTTCTGCCGCTTCCTTGAGCTTTTGAGTATATGTAGTGCGATCGCTATTTTCTAAAAGACTTTGAATCACCTCCATTTTCAGCAAAGCTTCATCTGAAAGTTTAGAAACAATAACGTTTGGTTCAGTAAGATCATTATTAACATCTGCGGAGCTTGCCCAAGTTGTAGAGGTTGTAGAAAATTCTGCATTTTGCATACAGTGTTTTATTAAAACATAGTTGTATTATACTATTAAATTGACAAATAATTTGTTAATTTATGAAAACTCATGATTTTTCCAGGTTTCTGGGAAGTGACAATTAAATTGTGAAATATCTGGTATTTGACATCTAATTAGTGAATATTAGCTTGGATGGGTATAACTGTCTTAAATACCTAAAACCCTGACATAATCCTTGCTATGTCAGGGTTTTAGGTATTTAGAATATTGTGACAATATTTTGTTAAATTGACAAATAATTAGTTAATGTACATACCCATAAGTTTGCCGCAACGGCAAGCTTATGGGTAAAGTCACAATAATGGCAATCTGAATGCTCGGTCTTTTGAATTGCTCAGTATCCTGCTTGCTTATCTACGACATTCCGCAAAGGCTGACCGGTTTGGTAGCGTTTGAGATTGTCGAGAAACAGTTGTGCTATGCGCTCTTTCAGCGGTGGTGAAAGGGCTGAACAATGGGGTGTGATAAAGGCGTTCGGTAGTGACCACAAGGGGCTTTCTGGTGGCAGAGGTTCTGTAGCCACTGTATCTAATCCAGCACCCGCAATCCATCCTTCACGTAGTGCGGTGAGTAATGCAACTTCATCAACGATCGCACCACGAGCAATATTGATTAGATAAGCAGACTGACGCATAGAGCGCAATGCAGCTTCATCGATCAAGCCTTTAGTTTCTGGAGTTAACGGTGTAGCAATAACTACATAGTCGGCTGCTGGTAGGAGCGATCGCCACTCATCGGCACCCACAACCTTGTCAAAATTCGGTAGCGGTTCAGGATGGCGGCGACTCCCCCAAACTTGAACTCCAAAGGCTTTAGCGCGAGATGCGATCGCTTGACCAATATTCCCAGTACCGAGAATTAATAAAGTCGCGTCTGCCAACTCTTCGAGAAACACTCCTCTTACCCAAGTGTGTTCATTCTGCAAAGTTTGCAACTTTCGCAGATTCTTGGCGTGATAAAGCATGAATGCCAATACAAATTCCGAAATTGGAATTGCGTGAACCCCTGCGCCATTGGTGAGGATGATGTCCTTTTGCAAAAAAGTTGGCGTGAGGATGTGATTCACACCAGCACTTGGTGACTGTTGCCAACGCAGTGCTGGTGCTGCTGTCAGTACTTTGTCAAGAGTAGAGGTTTTCAGATAAAATCCGTTGACATAAACTTCTGCATCACTGGCATCACCATCGAGATTACCTTCACTATCCACCTCTACAACATCTATATCAGATGGTAGGTGTGGCTTAATATCAGCAATCAGATGATCGGGTAAAATTAGTTTCACTATTTGCTACTCCCTAATTCCATTTTGGATTGTGCAACCCAAGCCGCAGAATCTCTTTGTTTTGATGGTCACAAATAATAAAGTATGAAGGTAGAGGCAGGTTTATTCAGCTATTAAGTTGGCGATCGCATCTACTAATTCGGCTGGCTCTACTGGTTTGGCAAGATGCTTTTGAAATCCGGCTGCAAGTACCTGTTTGGCGTTCATTTCTCCAGCGTAGGCGGTAAGTGCGATCGCTCGAATTTGCCCTCCTTGCTCTGGTGGTAGTGTTCTCAACTGTCGCATGAACATACAGCCATCCACTTCTGGCATTCCAATGTCGCTTAAAAGTATATCTGGCAAGGATTGGCTTAAAGCGGCTAGTGCTTTTTCTGCTGATGCTACTGCTGTCACATTTGCCCCATACTGCTCTAGCAAGAAGGCAATGAATTCTCGCGTATCTGCATCATCATCCACTACTAAAATATTGACACCATTTAAATTTGAGGATGTCTCTGAGTTGCTACTGTCCTGTTTAATCTCTAATTGATTTTGGATCAGTGGGAGTCTCACAGTAAAAGTTGCCCCCTGATCTTCGCCCCCGCTTTCTACCTGGACTGTGCCGCCATGCAGTTCGACTAAGTGACGGACGATCGCTAACCCTAATCCCAGTCCACCAAACTTTCTGGTGGTGCTGCTGTTCTCTTGGCGAAAATATTCAAACACATAAGGTAGAAAATTGGGGTCGATACCTTTGCCAGTGTCGCTGACTTGAATTAGTGCTGAGTTGGAATTGGAATTAGTACATGATGATAGGCGGATATCAACCCGTCCGCCCGCAGGTGTAAACTTAACTGCATTTGAGAGTAGGTTCCAGACGACTTGCTGCAATCGGCCAGAATCACCCAAAACTTGCCCCAAATTTGGTTTCAGGCTGATATGCATCTCAATTGACTTCGCTTCTGCCGATAACCGGACTGTTTCCATTGCTGCCGAAATCACAGATGTCAAATCAACTGGGTAGATATTCAGGCTAAGTTTACCTTGTAAAATCCGGGAGATATCCAGCAAGTCTTCAATTAGTTGAGCCTGTAATATAGCATTTCGCTCAATAGTCTTCAGGGCTTGAGGGATTGTCTTTTCATCAAGTTTTTTGGTTTGGAGTAGCTTAGACCATCCTAAAATTGGGTTGAGTGGCGATCGCAATTCATGAGAAAGGACTGCTAGAAACTCGTCTTTAATCCGGTTGGCGTTTTCTGCTGCTTCGCGTGCCGTTTGCTCTGCCTCGTATAGGCGGGCACGTTCCATTGCTTGAGCGCACTGCTGTGCTAATGCCAACATAAAGGCTTGGTCATCCTGATTAAACTCCTGAATCTCGGCAAAAGCTAGAGACATTCCCCCTATGGCTCGTCCTTCGATGATCAATGGAATTGAAATCCAAGCGCCGTAGTCAAGCTGGGCGTATTCTTTAGCAAGATGTGAGTAACGAGCAATTCTTGCTGTTGTTGACTCTTGCCAGATGGGCTGCTTGTTTCTCACTGCTTCTGCCAGTGGTACGGATGCATTAATAGAAAATCGACGCCATAAATCTACTGCTTCTTGTTGATAACCAACGGTTCGGATAATTTCCAGTTCAGTACCACTTTTAGTCACTAGTGCTACTAAAGCAGAACTAGCTCTCATAGCTGCCATACCTTGCTCTACAATTACTTCAGCAACCTGTGCCGGAGTTAGAGATTCAGAAAGTGCAGCGGTAATGGTTTGCAGACGCGCAGTGCGAGATGCTGCCCGTAAAGTCGCCTGTTGAGATTGCTCTGTTTCTGTATAGAGTCGGGCATTATCAACGGCTACGGCAGCACGACAAGCCAACTCCTCAGCTAACATTAGGCTTTTGGTGTCGTAGCGACGACCTGAAGAAGATACCAAATTCATAGCTCCTAACACCTTTCCTCGAACTATGAGCGGTACACTCATACCAGATGTAGGATTTAGTTCTTGCAAGATTTTTAGGTGAGCGGTGTTCTGGGTTGCCGCTTGCATCTGTTCATCAGAAATAAAATGAATAATTTGTGACTTGCCTGTCCGTATTACCTCAGCAACACCTTCTCTTCGTGTCAAATCAGGCGGATAATTTTGTAACTGTTCTACCAATTCTTGTTTCTCTGGATTGGCGTGGGCTGCTGCAATCCTGCGGACTAATTGATTGTCACAAATAATATCAACTAAGCACCAATCAGCTATTTTAGGCACTGCTAAACGCGTCAAACTGGCTAAGGTTGTCTCGTAGTCCAATGATGCAGCCAAAATTCCACTAGCTTCAGCTAGAAAACGCTGCTCCTCCTCCACCTGCTTGCGCTCAGTAATATCGCGCGAGGATGCCTGCATCTCTACAATTTCTTTAGTTTGGCGATCGCGAATAGCTCGAATAGTTGCTTCCAACCAGATATAATTTCCGTCTTTGTGACGAGCACGGTGAGTAATGGTATAAATATCTGGTAAATCGGCATTGACTGGGTAATTACTAGCAATCTCTACCAAATCGTCTGGGTGAACTAACTCCTGGCTGTGATGACCTACTAGTTCCTCTGGTTGATACCCCAGTACTGTGCAGCAAGCTGGTGAAACGTACAGAAGAGTTCCATCTATTGTATGACGTGAAATAATATCAGTTGAATTCTCAGCCAGCAGCCGAAAACATGCCTCACTCTCGCGCAGTTTTGCCTCTGCCTGCTTGCGGACATTAATGTTACGGAAATAAAGCGATAACCCTGTGGATGAAGGATAGGCGCGAACCGTAAACCATGCATCAAAGGGTGGGTAATAATCTTCAAGCTCAAGCGGCATTCCTAGATCAACTGCCCTTTGATAAAGCTGACCAAAGCTAGTACCAGCCAGTTCTGGGAATTCTGACCACAAATTTTTTCCGAGCAGATCCTCGCAGGAACGCCCCAGAGTCCTGCTTCCCTCATGATTGAGGTAAGTAAAGCGCCATTCACTATCAAAGGCAAGAAAGCCGTCAGTGATACTTTCTAAAATCTTGGTAACTTGCTCTTTGGCAGTTTCAGCGTCAACACGAGCCGCTTGCTCCCGCTCAAATAGCTGTTCACGCTCGACTTCTGCTTGCTTGCGCTCCGTGATTTCTTGGCAGATTGCACCCACCCAGGTAATATCATTTGGTAGTTTAATCGGATAGTAATTTACCGACCAGTGCCGCTGCTTTCCAGGCGCGGCTGGTGTCTCTCCGTTGGCCTCTTGGGCAATAGATTCTCCCGTTTCGATCACATGCTGGAAAGCTTCCATCACCGCAGAATCTACCCCAGGTAGCAGTTGGGCGACGGTCTTACCGATATGCACCTCTTGGGGAAAACCATTAATCTCAGCTAAAGCATCATTCAATCGAACGTATCTCAATTTCTCATCCCATAAGCCAATACCTATAGGTGCGTTATTGAAGAGGGTATCAAGCAGAACGTTAGCTTCAACCAAGCGAGCCTGTTCTGTTTTCAGTAGCGCCAGCAATTGCTCACGTTCTGCCTCAGCTTGTTTGCGTAAGCGAAGCTCGTCGTAGACATCGCTGATATCTACGCACATTCCTACCCATTCCTCGATTTCGCCTGTTTCATCGAGTATAGGCACACCGCGTATCTTCATGTAACGGTATTCGCCGTCATGCCGCAGAACACGATATTCGGCAACTGCAACGCTGCGTCCAAAAAAAGCCTGTTGCCAAATAGCAGCTACAGATGTCCGGTCATCTGGGTGCAGTGCGTCAACCCAACCCCATCCTTTGTATTCTTCGGGATTTTGCCCAGTGAACGCCTCCCAAGTTGGAATCTCGTCAACAACGTTGCCCCAAGGCCCCGCGCTCCAGACTATGGATGCGCTTGCTTCTGCCAGTGAGCGGTAGCGTGCTTCACTATGACGCAGATTTTCTTCTACTTGCTGCTGTTCACCCAAATATTGCCGCAAATCTGTAACCTCTTGAGCTTTTAGATGATTAATTAAATCTTTAACAAGAGGAAAATTTTCCTCCCCAATCGAGACACCTGAGGTTTCAAAAATCCGACGATATTTTTCCTCACTTTCTTGCAGTAACGACGAACTTCGCTGCTGCTCAATGAACTGACCAATTTGAGTGGCGATCGCACTCATCATTTGGAGTAAATTGGTGTCAGGTTCTAAAATTACTTCGCTGAAAAATTCGATCACACCTAAGATTTTATTACCCAGCCGAATCGGAAATCCGATGGCGGCGGCAAAAAAATTCTCGTTTTGAGCGGGTTCTGAAATCCCAACAGGTTGACCACTTGCCCAAATTTGACCGGGTAACTTTTCACCCAAAGCAATTGTCTGTTGGATGAATGGCTCTTTCTCCAAGTCAGATGAATACCAAGTACTCATGCGCTGGAGAACATTAGCTTCATCGTCAACACTCCAGATGATCCCAGCTTGCCATCCTAAACTTTCGCACAAGGATTGTAAAATAGCTGGAACTGCATTCACAAGCGTAGTCGCCTCAGAGAGGAGGTTAGCGATCGCATACTGGGCAGTTAAAAGCTGTTGGCTGCGTTTGCGCTCAGTAATATCTGTAATTAAGATTGATACGCCAGTTTCTGAGGGATAGACGCGGTTTTCCAACCAGCGATGCCATTTTGGATAGAAATACTCAAAATTTACTGGAACTTGTTCGGCAACAGCCCGGTACAGTTCAGTGTAGAGTACGCTATTAACTGTGTCAGGAAACTCCCAAATACTCTTGCCTAAGAAGTCTTCTTTATTTATCCCAGCTAGTTCAGCTAGCTTGTCATTAACGTAGGTGTAGCGCCATTCACGATCCAATATGACAAAAGCATCGCTGATCCTAGCTAAGACTTGTTCAACGTCTTGGGTGATAGTTGCTGTCACTTCAGCAGCCACAGTCTCTGCTCCTCATTTTTGAAAGTATCTGGCTAAAAGCGCTTTACCGGGTTCTCCCATTTGGTATAGTAGCTTTTCAATTTCTTTCATAGCCAGTGGCGAAGGTCGTGTCCGTCCGTTTTCCCATCGGTTTATAGTGTGGAACGAAACCCCTAACATCGTTGCCAGTTTTACCTGTGAAAGTTTGAGGCACTGCCGAGTCTCACGAACCAACTGTGCAATCTTTGGCTGTTCGATTGCTGGCATAAGCTAAATATATTTTTATTTTTCTACTAGATATTGGAATATAGCAGATGCTATAACTCTCACTACATCTATCTAGAGTTATAGAGGTTGTAAGTTGGTGATTATGTACTACATCAACTATCATTCAAGCTATTTAAGCTAGTAATAGAGTTGTTTTAATCCAGGGAATGAAAATATGAGGGTTTGGCTTGCCTGCTTTTTTGTGCTATTTGCTTTAGCAGAACTGTTTGACTGGTTGCAAGAATTCAATCTGCCATTACCTATATATATTTTGGGTGGCGCTTTTTTAGCAGTTGCTTCTAACTACGATAAAATCGTTGGCTCTTATTTTGATGATCCGAGTATCGAAGCATCACTAGAACAACCCCAGTTAGATTCACTAACCCCATCTTCTAGTCCTATTTCTTTCCCAATTGCCAGTTCTGTTGAAGATGCTCACAAATCTCAAACAGAGAATTAGCCGTATAGCGCGATTGTCTTATTCTGTGGGCTGTGCCTAAGCTTTAAGAATAGGAGTACGCCAAGGTCTCTAACCAGCAAGTAAATTGCTACATTAATAGGAGCTTCAGGTTAACTAGCTTTTAACCTAGATTCCGAAAATTAACTTCTGCGCCTGCAACATCTACCCAATTCAGGCTACCGCCGCAACGCCGTGATTAGTGGACTATTAGAAAAACTCCGTGTCCCCTTTGTCAAAGTTCAGGATTCCCGTGAAACTTCCAAGAGCAAAAGCTGGTTGCAAATTATTTTGGTTACCAGTGTGGGAGTCACCGCCTTTATCTGGGGAGTTCGGGAACTCAAATGGTTGCAGCCTTGGGAGTTAAGAGTTTATGACCAGATGTTGCGATCGCGTCCAGCACAAGCACCCGATCGGCGGATTTTGCTAGTAAAAATTACTGACGACGATCTCAAACGAGAGAAATGGACTCTATCAGATCGTACAATCAATCAGCTATTAAAGAAAATAGAGTCTTATCAACCGCGAATTGTTGGTTTATATCTTTTCCAACCAGAACACAACAATTTGGCGGCTAATCTGCAAAATCAAGATAACATCATCAGCACCTGCTTGTTCAGCAGTTTGGGTAGAGATGAAATGCCACCGCCACCCAATTTCCCTATAGATAATGTTGGGTTTAGCGATGTGGTTGCTGACCATGAAAACGACCAAATTCTCCGCCGTAGTTTGTTATTTGCTCACTCTACAGACCAGAAATGTACAACATCATTTGCATTTGGTGCCCTCATTGCAATTAATTATCTGGAAAAACAAGGCATTGAATACCAGTTCACTAATAAAGGGGATTTTCAGTTAGGTAAAACCCTGTTCCCACGTTTACAAGCTAATTCCGGTAGCTACCAACATCTGGATGCAGGTGGCTATCAAATATTATTGAATTACCGTCACCCCGACAGCCTCGCCGACCAAGTAACCCTCACAGCAGTTCTTAGTGGCCAAGTCAACCCAAATCTAATTAAAGACCGACTTGTAATTATCGGTACCACAGCAACTAATCTCCCTCCAGGTGGATTTTATACGCCCTACAGCACTTTGCCAGATCAACCAGCTAGAATGCCTGCTCTGTTTATTCATGCACAGATAGCCAGTCAACTGATCAGTACAGTGTTGGATGGGCGATCGCTAATTTGGTATTGGCCAGACTGGGTGGAACTGATTTGGGTGTTGGGTTGGTCGCTTTTAGGTAGTGTTTTAGCATGGCGATGGCAAAATCCGTTGCATTTGCTAGTGGCGGGAGGGACAACTCTACTTGGCTTGGTATTAATCTGCGTTGCTTTGTTTTTGCAAGCCGGATGGGTGCCGTTAATCCCTTCTGCGCTTGCTTTGGTGTTTAGTAGTATCTGTGTGATTGCTTATACTAGCTACCAAAATCAGCGACAAACTCAGGTGATTATTCTGCAAGTTGAAAAACAACAAGAAGCAATCGCCCAATTAAATGTCCTCTTAGAAGACAAAACAGCAATTCCCGATTCGTCTATTGATTTTCTTCCCCCAATTGATTCACCAGAAACAAAATCAGGTGATTTGCTTTTGAGTGGACGCTACAAAATATCTCAAACTCTTGGTGCTGGTGGATTTGGTCGCACTTATTTAGCACAGGATACTCAACGACCGGGTAATCCGATTTGTGTAGTGAAAAAGTTAATGCCAGCCCGCCAAGATACACGGTTTTTGCAAGTTGCTCGCAGGTTGTTTAATAGTGAAGCTGAAATTTTACAATCTTTGGGTAGACATCATCAGATTCCCGAACTACTTGCTTATTTTGAAGATGACCAAGAATTTTATTTAATTCAACAATATATTGAGGGACATACCTTAAGTGAAGAATTACCACCTGTGCAAAATGTGCAGAACGAATCATTTGTAATTGAGATGCTCAAACAAGTTTTAGAAGTTCTAGAATTTGTTCATCAACATCGAGTGATTCATCGTGATATCAAACCGACTAATATTATTAGATGTGCTCAAGATAATCGGCTGGTCTTGATTGACTTTGGTGCTGTCAAATTGATGCAACCGCCCAGTAGTGAGCAAACAGAATTAGCCACAGTAGCCATCGGGACGCGGGGTTATGCACCTCCAGAACAATTTGCCGGTCATCCCCGCTTGTGCAGTGATATCTATGCTTTAGGAATGATTGCGATTCAAGCCATAACTGGGATACCACCGCAAGAACTCTACCCAGATCCAGAAACGGGTAATGTGATGTGGCGAGAAACGGTGCAAGTGAGTGAAGAATTAGCGGCAATTTTAGATAAGATGGTTTGCTATCATTTTAGCGATCGCTATCAATCAGCCGCCGCCGTTTTACAAGATTTAAAACGGATGTAGTCCTGGCGATTAGAAATCCCGGAACCATCAAGATGCCTACGGCGGTAAACTACGCCACATTAATAAATAATTGATTGATATCGTGTCCGGTTAAAGACTTATCATTTAGACCGCAGGGGGCAGGGGGCAGGGAGCAGGGGGAAAGAGGCTTTTGCGCTTTTTGCACAGATGCGGGAATTATAACTAATTAGGCGGACATGATATGAGAACAGCATAAAAAATCCAAGTAGCCAGAATTTGGATTTGTACGCCGTTCGGATCACCGACCCAGATATAAGCCAAACCTCCTATTTAGAAAGTAACTGGGCATTTAATGCTTTAGTGATGCGATCGCCAGAAGCTTCTAAATGGGCTAGGGTGTAAATATCAAGGCTTTCACTCAGTTGCTTGAGTCTGACATCAATCGCTTTTTGCAGTTGGCGCAATTCATACCAAGCCAGTGTCCGGCCATCTTCAGGTGTATCAGTAGTACCCAACATCATCTCTAGCAAAATATTTAGATATTCCCGTTGCAATGAACGGCGGATGCTAGAAATTGGCTTTGATTCTCCTGGAGTTAAAACTTCTGTCCAGATGCCTATTTGCAGGGTGTCTAACAGTTCCGGGATGGAAAGCGCTTCTCCAGGCTGGGTTTTTAATTCTATATCTTGTAAACGATTCAGGCGATCGCTGTCTAGTAGCGATCGCAGTACCGCACTCTGGAAACTCAGAATGCGATCGTGAATTGGATAATCAAGGCGGTTGTTAGGTACAGAACTACCCCAGTGTTCCCAGCGTGACGGTGCTAGTTGATTGAGCAATTGTGGTGAAAAGCTAAAAGCATTCTCAGCAAATACATACTCTTGAAGCTTTGTCAATGCTTGACGTTGTTTTAAAAGTGAAACTGGTACAAATGCCCAAGAAGCATCATCACTAGCATGGACACGGCGAAAAGATTGTCCACCAATGTATTTAGAAAGCAAGGTGGCGTTGCGAAAATAATATTTAAGTACTCTATTGAATGAGCCACGCAGGTTACTATAACTTTCTCCTTTCGATAGATAACCCTTATCAAGGTGCTGCCACATAAAACGGGCATTATCCATTTGCCATTGCGAATAAAGTAGCACATCACTACTCATGTCCCAGACATTTGCCAAAGGATTAATGTCCCAGATATCTTCATCAGTTGCATAAGATAATTCTGGTTGAGGCGACACTAGGGCAATCTGCTCTAAAAAACTTTTTTCTGATTCTGGAATGATTCCCTCAAGTGCTACTGATGGGCTTTTTTTATAACCATACTCAATTGCCCATTCGTCGTAGGGCCCAACAACTCCTGGGAAATAATCACCTTGCTGTACTCCCTGTGGAGCTATATTCACGGGTAGATAGTCCATCACCGAACCCACTAAACCTTTAGTGTGAGTGATTTCAGTATTATTTAATTCTTCGGGCGCTAACATGGTGCTGCCGTGAAAGTTGTGGCGTAAACCGAGAGTGTGCCCGACTTCGTGAGCGATGAGAGAACGCAAGTATTGATGCACATACTCTTTCATCGTTTCACTACTGGGTGTAGTGCTTGGCAAAATTGACAACACCAACGCCCCCATCGCGGCTTGAGATGAAGACTCCATGCTATAGCAGAGGTCATTGTCTGCTAAATGTTGCTCAGGAAAAGCTTTAAAACCTTTCGATAACATTGCAGATAAATTAGCTGGACATGAGTTTTTACCCAGTTGGGAAAAGTGCCCATCCATAAGTGCGTGATATTCTTGCTGAATTGAGCGCACCATATTGGCATCCACAATAATATCTGCATCCAATATTTCCCCGGTGAATGGATTAACGCGCACTGGGCCTCTGGCAAAACCTGCATCTAAAGAATTGAACCAGCGAATAGTGTTGTAATGTACATCTGCCGGTTGCCAATCGGCATCATCTGGCATTTGCTGCACTTCAATAGCATTTTTAAATCCAGCTTTTTCAAATGCTTTGTTCCACATCAAAACACCTTCACGAATTGCATCGCGGTACTCTAGTGGCACAGCATTTTCAATCCAAAACACAATTGGCTTTTTGGGTGGAGATAAAGGAGCCTTAGGATCGGATGGTTCTAGATGCCAACGATTGATGTAACGTACAAATGATTCATGAGCATTATTATTAGAGAAATCTTGGAAAGCAGTAATAAAATATCCCACTCTGTCATCTGCAAGTCTGGGAATATAACCAGTGTTTTCTCTAAGCTGAGAAAAACTGTAGTGTACCTTCAGAGTGAGTGCCCTGCTATCGGGTACGGTGACTAAATTTGCTCCTTCTGGTGATGAAAAACCGTAAATAGAATCAATTTCTACGTTTTCTGGGAAGCTGTTAACATCTCCCAAATAAGACTTGTGTGCATCCAAGTGGTAATCAGCTTGCAAAGAGTATTTTAATAGGGGAGTTAATCCGGGAAAATCCTGCATTAGCAGTTCATCCAGGTTGATCAGAATATTTTTACTGTGCGGATCAATAGTGTATATTTCGAGCGAATAAAGAACTGAGTCGCTAAATGAACGAGCAAGCGATCGCTGTTCTGGTCTACTTTCTGCACGGAATTTAACATTACGAACAACAAAGTGCAATCTATTGTTTACTCGTTGAAAGTAGAAGAGAAAATCAGAAAGAGGTAATCCACTATAAATTCCCTTTTCCCCAACGCCCGATTCCAATGTCACTATAGCTAGATAGTCTTTATTTAGTTGTTCTGGTTTAATTTCTAAGTAAATTTTGCCCGAATCCTCACTGCAATAAACTGTGAAGAGTCCCTCTAATTTATCTATTCTTTTGGCAACCTCATGCACTCGACAAAAGTCTTCTTTTCTACTCTTAGCAAGATTATTGTCAGCACTTGCTAAGTTTTCAACTACCGGGAGTGCATTTAGTTGTTGCACATCAATATTTGAAAGTTGGTTTGCTCCTGCGTAATCACTTGATAGGAGCAAGTTATACAGTAATACTATACAAATTGCTAATTTCCTTATCCAGTATTTCATCCTTTGGCTTTCCACCTAAAGCAGTTCTCGTATTGAGGAAAAATGTGGATTAATTTGTCGTCTGTAAGCCCTTCAAATATCTAGGAATTACGGTATAAATCCACTCAGTTAGACAAAAATTTGCCTCTAGCCTAAAAATTGGCTGACTAATGATTGTTATTAGTAGCTCTTTAGGAATTATGTATATCTTAAGATAGATAATTTATCTAACTATAGATACATGTTTTTTTTATTTGTATCTGTATTAAAAACCAAATGTAGCATTAAAAATGTATTTAGTGCTACATTTGGAAGCCGAAGGAAACTCAAGCATGTTTTATAAACAAAGAGCTAAACTTCCAAAAGAGCTGTTATTGAGCAGGAAAATGCTTTTTTCGGATTAATTGGGTAAATTTATCTTAATCCCAACCGTTTTCTTACATCCTCAATTGGTTCTTCCCAATGGTCTTCAAAGCGGTAGCCCAACATAAAATCAGCTTTTTTGCCTAGTTCTCGCCCTTTCGCTAGGTTGACGAAAATCGCTTTGGTTTGTTGGGGAGCCAAGATGGGATAGAGCAATCTAGCCAACCACAAACCGATTTGAAGTGATTTACTGTAGTTTTGTGTAGCAGCAAAAGCAAGTACACCAATTTCTCCCGCGTAGGTGGTATCAAAATCAAGCAATACATGAAAAATATCGTGGGTGACTAAATATCGCAGAGCAAATAGGTTGCGTTTGGCAATGTCTTCTAGTTCCGGGCTGATGTTTAATGGTTTTAGTTGATTTATCCGCATATGATTGGCATATTCTCGTCCAAAGGAGCCTTGGGGATATTGGCTTAATTGGTTCAAATCAATTACGGGATAATATCCCGCTACTGGTTGTAGTTTGGAGGCAACTATTGGAGAAACTTTAGCACCGAAAAATTCAGATTTAAGAATGGCAATATCACCCAAATTCCCTGAGTTTTTATAAGCCATAATCGCTTGGAGCTGTTGTAGTTTTTGGAGCATAATGATTTTTTTTAGGAAATTTTAAAAAGTGTAAGCAAGGGGGATTTTAGACCTTTATCTAATTTCTAATAACAGTTTGATGTATTCATTTAGCATTCGCTTTTGGATAATTATCTCTCTCGGTTGTTATACAAACTATCTGTAGAAAGGCATTATTGATCGTTGCTTGTACCCATAGACGAATGGTAAATATCCATATAGCTCACAAATCACCTCTTCCCCAAGATTTAAAAATTATTTATTTTTTATAACTAAAATATGCCTTTTGCTAGAAGGTTAATTATCTTTTTATAGTTAATCTTTATGTGTAGTCAAAAAATAAGCTAATTAGCAATGATAAATTTGATTTCTAGGACGATTGGTAACATCAGTTCTCTACTTAATGGACTTCAGGTAAAACGTTTTTTGGCTGTTGTCCTAGTTGGTTTTCTAGTGCTGACGACGAATGTTACTTATGGGCAGAATGACAAAGGCTTAAAGGAGAGAGTCCGCGAACAGGTAGAGCAAAATGATGCTCAAAGACCGAAAACAATAGGGCAGTGGAATAAAGAAGCTCGTGAAACGGAAGGTTCTCCTGGTGAAAGACTTCAGAAGATTGCAGGAGAGTCAGCAGAAGCCTTTAAAGAATTTGGTTCAGGCTACGTAGAAGGCGCTCAGGAAACTGCTAGCGATGTAGGGGACAGTGCGGCACGGGCAGGCCAAGACATCTCTAACAAAGTTCGGCGCTAAATGCGTTACAATACTTCGTTGGTAGCAAGTACTAATACTCTTTCGCCAATAAAAGAGTAATAATAGGGACGCTGGTGTGTAACCACCGAACTCTTCTAATACTTGGGTAACGCGCTTACTCTTCCTGATAATAGATTGTAGCGTTTCTCAGTTGCATAAAATATAGGTCTTTAGTAGGGGTGCACAGCTAGCTATGCACCCCTACTGTGTGTTGCAAGGACTACGTAATTTTTAGAAGCGTAGGCGTAGCCCATCGTAGACATTGCCTACACCTTGTTGGATACATTTGCACTGCAAAATCTAGATTAATACCAGATAATAAATAATTTTCAGTAATCACTTAGTCAGTAGGCATAAATAAACTGAGCTATTAAGGCTTGTGATTTTTTATTTGCAAGTAGTAAAAGACAATTGATGCAGATGCGTCAGCAACTTTCCGTAGGGGAAGAAAAAATGACAATCAATACAATATAGTTATGTTTTTTTGTACCCACTCATCTCACTGATATCAAATAGTGGCGTATCTTTTTTTTACTAGCAAAATGATAATTTTCTAACAGCTAATTAACTGTTGAATAACTGCTTAAAAACATGAAACAATGAGGAGATAGTTAAGACAGTAAATAAAAAAGCAAATAGATAATTAGCGATATGAAGCAATCTAAGAGCACGCGAAGACGGGGAATTGTCCTAACGATCGCTGGGTTGAAGCGTTTGCAAGCGGCAATTCTGGCTATGGAAAAGGTTCAAAACAATGGCGAACGCTTCACTCTAGAAGATTTAGGCGATCGCATGAGTGTTTCTACCAAAACTCTGAATCGATTATGGTCATTGAATACAGGTGTGGATCAAAAAACCCTGAAATTGTGCTTTAGTGCCTTTAATCTAGAATTACAAAGGGAAGACTATGCAATTCTGAGTGAACCGAATAATTCTCAAAGCTCTCGAAGTTACTTACTCAGTTTAGATACAGAAGAGAAAAAAATATCACCGCTTTTATCCCTAGATTCATTTGCTACTCAACACCATAACCAACTCGAAAATCTTTGGTCATATCCAGATGGCCCCGTAGCCCTAGATTCCCCCTTCTATGTAGAACGTCCCCCCATTGAGGAACTAGTTTATCGAGAAATAATTCAACCAGGCTGTGTGATTCGGATTCGAGCACCAAGAGAGATGGGAAAAAGTTCTCTTGTACTGAGGCTGTTAGCCTTTGCCCAGATGCAAGGTTATCGCCCAGTAAACCTGAATTGCAAGCAAATCGATGCCAACTGTCTGACAGACTTAAACAAGCTTTTGCGTTCTTTTTGCTGGCAAATTGCAACAGAATTAGGCATTGACCCCAAGCTAGATGAAAATTGGCATGAGGAAATAGGTTGTAAGTTGAGTTGCAGTTTATACTTGCAATCTTATTTGCTCAAGCAGAGTCAAAGTCCAGTAGTTTTAGTCTTAAATGACGTTGACCGCTTTTTTGAATATCCTCAAATTGCTGAGGAGTTTTTTGGTTTGTTGCGTTCTTGGTATGAAGAAGCAAGACAAGATACCAACTTACAGAAACTGAGGCTAGTGGTGGTTTATTCTACAGAAGTGTATGTTTCCTTAGATATCAACCGCTCCCCATTTAATATCGGACTCCCGATTCGGCTACCAGAATTTACTGAGCACCAAGTAGAATATTTAGCGCAACGGCATGGGCTAGACTGGACTTCTAGTAAGCAGGTTACCAAACTGATGTCCCTTGTGGGGGGACATCCAGCACTAATTAGGATTGCTCTGTATTATCTATGCTGTCAAGGAATCACCTTAGAAGAACTCATACAGGAGGCGATGGCTAACGGCGGTATATATCGTTATCATTTGTGGCGACACTGGGCAATCCTGCAAGAAAATTCCAATTTGGTAAAGGCATATGTTGAAGTTATGACCGCAAAGCAAAGCATTTCCCTGAATCCCCTTTATGCTCATAAGCTCGAAAGCTTGGGGTTGATAACTTATGAAGGCGATCGCATCCTACCGCGTTGCGAACTCTACCGTTCTTACTTTAAAAAACAACTATGCGTTCCTGAATTTGGATATGAATCATTGCAAAAACGTGCTTAATAAAAAACTATCAGGTACTTTTTTTCTCACTCACCGTAATTCTGGGTAGAGAATTCCTTTGGTCAGATTTATCTGGAGCATGAAGCTCTTTTATGTATTCAATTAGCAACGCCAAGAACTATAGCAAGGGACTGGGGACTGGGGATTAGGTGAAAAGTCTTTTTGTGTCTAAGTTTTATCATCTGTTGATGTCCTAATCACCTTGGCTGTTGCTATATCTACAGTTTTTCACTAATGGCGGCTGGAAAAATTTTTAAACTGGTTCTTGATTTTTTTTAACTTAAAATGTCGCTAAACTGTAAGCTAAGGAGCGATACAGCTAGTTTTTAAAAGTGTTTTATTTTACTCTAAATAAGACACCCTGATTTTTCACTTGTTGGTATAGATGTCGTCACAGAGATAGCGATCGCTGTTTGCCAACTTAGGAGTATCCTGAAAATATCCTAACTTCCCAACATCTGCAAGTTATGCAAAGTGGCATAAAGCCCTCCTTGTTGCAGTAGTTGATCGTGACTTCCCTGCTCGATTAATTCGCCACGCTTCAGAACAAAAATCCGGTCTACATTGCGAATCGTAGACAGGCGATGAGCGATAATAATAGCGGTACGTCTGAGCAAAAGCTGGTTTAATGCCTCTTGAACTAAAGCTTCTGTCCCAACATCTAAACTAGCAGTAGCTTCATCTAGTACTAAAATTTGGGGACTGCGAATGGCAGCCCGTGCAAAAGCTAAAAGCTGCTTTTGACCACTAGAAATATTTGTGCCCCGTTCTCGAAGTTGAGTATCATAACCTTGGGGTAGTTCTTCTATAAACTGGGCAATGTTGGTTTCCTCTGCTGCTTGTTGAATCTGTTCAACGGTATAGCCATCTCCTAAAGAAATATTGCTTTTAACATCCCCAGCAAACAAAAAGCCTTCTTGTAGAATGACTGCCATATAACGCCGCAGTTCTGCCTGTGGTACCTCTCGAATATCTACGCCATCTATGAGAATGCGCCCTTGAGTAGGTTCGTAGAGGCGGCACAAAAGACGGATGATCGAAGTTTTACCCGCACCTGTGGGGCCGACTAATGCCACTTTTTCACCAGGATGAATCGTGAAATCTAAGTCTTTAATTACGTATTCATCGTTTTTGTAAGCAAACCAAACATGATCAAAACGGATTTCTCCCAGTTCAGGCGGGGAAGTGAGGTCTGGGGATTCTAGATTTGCAACTATCTCGTCTATGTAGCCAAATTTGGCATCAAATATTGAGAAGCGCACGTTGGCGCGATCGCGGATTTCTATTGGTTCATCCAATATGTCGCCTACGCGTTCAATGGCAGTGAAACCAGCTTGAATTACTGTAAATTTTTCGGCAAAATCCCTTAAAGGATCAAATAATCGTTGGGCATACAAGATAAATGCAGATAAAGTCCCAAAAGCCAAAGTTTTTCCTAACAGTAACCAACCACCCATGCACAAAACAGCTGCGATCGCAATCAAACCAATCCATTCTAAGGTTGCTGAAATAAATGAATCATAAAAGATGGTTTGATCCATTTGCTGAGTGTAGCGGCTGTTTGTGGCGCGAAACAATTCGGCATTAAATTTTTCCCTGCGAAATAACTGCACTACGTTAATGCCCAGCACATTTTCTTGTAGTTGTGAGTTTAGGATAGAAAGTTCTTCCCGCCCTTTGTAATTGGCTTTGCGGTACTGTTGCTGAATGTAAACTATTAACCAGGTAACTGGTAACAACATCAATAGCAGCAAGCAAGTGAGTTGCCATTCGATGGAAAACATTAAACCCAAAATCACCAGCATGGAAAACAAATTGGACACAATGCCAATTGCTCCAGTAGAAAATACATCGCCTAAAACTTCCACATCGCTGGTGATTCTGGTGATTAATTTACCTACGGGGGTGCGGTCAAAAAAGCGTACTGCTAGCGATGTAACATGCTGGAATAAGTCTTGGCGAATTGCTGCGGTGATCTCTTGCCCTAGCTTCTGTACTACGTAACCTTGGTAGCCCGTCAAAATCAAGCGGATTGCGATCGCAACCAACAATAATCCCTCCAGAATATGTAGCCCTTCGGACAAGGGGCGATTCCTAAGAAATTCGTAAGTGTTTGGTTCATTGCGAATCAGGGAGATAACTTGGCCAATCAACAGCGGTTGTACGGCATTAGCTAGGGCAAGCGGTACGAGTAGGCACATTGACAGCGCCAATAGCCGTCTGCTACGACGGGCATAAGGAACTAGACGCAAAAACAACCGCCAGTCATTTTCACGCCGACGGTCTTGCGTATAAGATTTTTTGAGAGATTGATAGATGCTCATAGTAAGAGCATTATATTTTATATTAATGTTTGTAAAAAAATACGCTTGTTTAAAGTAGCATTTATCTTCCTATTCTGATACCGTGCCTCAGATAGAAACCGCAAGACTACTACTAAGACCCTATACTCCTCAAGATTTGGATGTACTTGCTCCCATTTTGAGCAACCCAGCAGTTATGAGGTATTCACCTAGAAGGTCTATACCTAAAGATCAGGTCAAAGAAGTAATCGATGTAGTGTATTATTCTCTGGCTCGTTCAGAATGGCGCTCAGATGATTCTCTTTACATTTTGTAAATTTAATTCTGAATTGGGGTAATTGTGGAGATTGAAACTGCGCGGCTGCAACTAAGGCACTTCTCTCTAAAAGACCTTGATTACCTATTTCGCCTCTACAGCGATGTAGAAATCATGAGGTATCTGTTGCCAAGAACAAGAGAACAAACCCAGGCAAGTTTAAGCAAACATATCCAACAGTGGCAAAAACACAACTTTGGGATGTGGGCGGTAATATACAAAGAAACTGGTAAAATGATTGGTCGTTGTGGACTTAGTTTTCTAGAAAATACACCGGAAGTTGAGCTTGGCTATGTGTTTGACAAGTTCTATTGGAACATGGGACTGGGGACTGAAGCCTCACAAGCAACTTTAAAGTTTGGATTTTGGCAAGCAAAGCTAGATCGGATAGTAGCGATCGCACATCCAGAAAACATCGCTTCAGTGCGTGTGATTCAAAAAGTAGGGATGAAGTACGAAAAGAATGCTAGCTATTACGGACATGATGTCGTATATTTCGCTATCTCACACACAGAATGGCAGCCGGATGATTCCCTTTATATTTTTAAATCTTAAAAGTATCAGTCCCTCTAGCCAGAAATGTTGTCACGTTTGAGTTTGCAGTCATAGGAAAGATAATTTGCAAACTATATTACTTCCTAGTATTATTTATTCGTGTCCCAATAATTGATTGTTCTTTATCTTTTATGAGAAATTTAGAGCTATTAATTCTAAGAACTTCATAATTTTCTGGCATAAACACAGAACCTAAAGTAGCTATCATATCTGCCAAAGAAATTTTAAAAGCTAGTGGCACCTTTAAATTAAAAAATGATTTTGGCATAGTTCTAACATTTAAATGTAACTTTTTTTGAGTTACGTACCATACACCAGTAAATTTATTACCTGTTAGAAATTCTTTAGGTTTAGAGAAAAGAAGTATTTGAACCCTATTTTGCTCATAAGTCATATCATCTTTAAATTCAATAGTAATTTTTTCAGAATACGTATCAAAACGCCATTTTCCCAAAAGTAAAATTTCTATTTCTATATCAGAATGTTTACTACTACTCATATTTATCCTAAAATTATTAAATTTTTTTTTATATTATTAATAAGTATGTAATTAATTTATAGGTAACTTTTGTTACAAGTTTTTACACGAGAAAAGAATAAGTGCATCTGCCAAACTAACCAAGACTTTACCCGCCAAGCTCCCATTGAAAGATGTTCTGTAGATGATTTTGGGGATAAGTCAAAGCTCTCTTGGTCATAGTGTAACCATTTGGCTGGTAGGTGTCCCATCGGTGTCATGGGGGACAATTTAAAAGTTAATTGCTCATAGTCTAACCATTTTCCCTCTTTTCGCCAACCAAGGCGATCGCCAAGTCTCTTTTCTGTTTCATAGTCGACTTGACCACCCATTTCGCTCCAGATAGTTTGCTGAATACTGAAGCCGAAATAACCATAACTATATTGATCCCAAAGTTTATCAATGGTGTGGAGTTCTTGACAAGAGAAATTATCAATATCTTCCTTATAAACTTCATTCCAATAATTCTTGCTCATGACTTTTAGCATTAATTTGGTGGTTTCAATGTCGGCTTCTTTCCATTTATGCTCCGCGAGGAGATGCCGCAATTGGGTATAATCAATGTTTTCATTTTTTAAAAGTTCTTTTTTTAACGTAACATTGTTATTAGTCAGTCCCATGAATCCTGTGTCTTCAACAGTAGATAGAGGCACTGTAGAGACAAAATTTACTTCTGCTATGCCTAGCACTTCTCTTTGATCAGTGAGTTGCTTGGATATATAGTCAGATATTAAATCAATACCCTTATCTAAAAAGACACCATTTTCGCTCAAATCAAAATTATGCATTTGCCAATCTAATAATTGAGATTGAATAAAAGCATCTTTTAATCTGGCTTTTTTATCGTAACTTGTCACCATAAAATCGAGGAAAGTTTCAGAAATTGCCTCGTTATCTTCAAGGTTAAATAAATTTGAATGATACTTTAAAACATTATCCCCTAAAATTTTAATATCTCCGACAGTTGCGTAAAAATATTCATCTACTTTTACGACTTCATCTATTAAATATTGAAAGGGACTAAAGTAATCTTGTAAAGAATTTTCAAAATTGATTGCGGCATGGGCAATTTTTGCTATCTCTTGACGAATCTTATAGGCTTTTCTTTGATATTCGTAAATCTCTTGATATACTTCCAAATTTTTAACTATCTGCTGAACAATCTCTTGTTGATTTTTTGTGTCTTCTGCAAGCTTTTTAATTCCTTCGCCAAGCAATCTTATCTTTTCTAACATTAAAAAATAAGCATTACTCAACAGTAAAACTGCTTTAAAGTTTTCTTGCTTTTCCCATCTTAGTTCATCAATTATTTTCAGATTTTTATTATTTTTTAGCTCTAATTTTATTCTTTCATCTTCTAAATTTTTTATTTCCAAATATTTCTGTTTGAATAATTTTTTTA